>JAITKG010000019.1 GCA_031278495.1 Prevotellaceae bacterium
GCGTAACACCCATAGGGTAGCACGAAGACGCCCTAGAACAAGAAGCCCCCTAACCCCCGAAGGGGGAAAGGGATTTACGGATTTACAGATTGACAGATTTACGGATTGAGGCTGGCGCCAGCAGCTAATTTGAAGATGTGATGATGTGGAGATGTGAAGATGTGGCTGGCGCCGGCTGATGTGAAGATGTGGAAATGTGGAAATGTGGCTGGCGCCGGCAGCACTAACCGTTGTCCGTTTCCCGTGCGCCGTTCACCGTTCCGCGTTAGCCGCGCTACGAGCTACGGCTTTCCTGCTTCGGGCAGGCTGAAGAGGAACTGCAATCCGCCGCCGGCGCGGTTTTTCACGGTGATGGTCCCTTTGTGGAACACAATAATGTTTTTTACTATCGCCAGTCCCAGCCCGGTGCCGCCGGTGTCGCGCGTCCGCCCTTCGGTAACGCGGTAGAAGCGTTCAAACAGGCGGGGCAGGTGGCGCTGGTCGGCAATGCCTGCGCCGGTGTCGGCAAAGGAAAAGTGCAGGAAGCCCTTGTCGGCTGCGTATTGGGAAATGAGTATCTTGACCTGTTTCCCGGCATGATGCACCACGTTTTCCATTAAATTGCGGAAAACGGCATACAAAAGGTTTTCGTTTCCCCAGACCCATGCGTTTTGCGGCAGGTTTGTTTCCAAAGTGATATCCTGCGCTTCGAGCAGGGCGGCCATGTCGCCGGCTACGTTTTTGATGACGTCGTCCAGCGCCACCGGTTTCAATGCAAATGCGCCGGTGGCGTCTTCCAGTTTCGTCAGGAGGTTCATATCGCGTATAAGTTCCGAGAGCATCAGCGTCTGGCGGTAGGCTTTTTGCAGGAAATGCCGTTCTTTTTCCGGCTCCAGCTGTTGTTCGAGGATAGTTTCCAGATACCCGCGGATGCTTGTCACCGGCGTGCGCAGTTCATGGGCGATATGTCCGGTGAGTTCCTGTTTCAGCCGGCGCGTTTTTTCCGAAGGGGTAATATCGTTCAAGACCACTTCAAAACTGTTATCGTCAAAACGGTTTATGCGCATCAGAAAACATTTCCCCTGCCGGGTAATTTGCGTTTCTGTGGTCTGCCGGCTGCCGTTGTCGCCCGGTAATTCATTGGCGGCGGCGGTGAAAAATTCTTCTTCGAGGATATGCGCCGGGTCGGTGGTTATTTCTTCGCCCAGTATATTCAGGTATTGCAGGAATAAAGCGTTATAGAACGCTACTTTCCTGCCGGGCGTGAAAAAACAGATCCCCTCGGCGGAATGTTGTACATGTTGCAGGAGTTTTTCTTTTTCAAGCGCAATCTTTTTTTCGTGCGCTTTCAACTGCACGTAATCGTGTACGATTTTCGTACCGATGTCGCCCAGTTCATCATCCGGGAAATGCGTATTGGCGGCGAGGTGCAGCGTGTCGCTGCCGGCGGCAAGGGAAAAGTCGCGCAATTGCCGGATAGATTTTCCAAACCGTCCCGCCACATAATTTATAAACAACAATCCCACCACAAACAACGCCATGACATAGTATAAAAAACCGTTTCCGGGCTTGAGGAAATGCCGCACATGAATATCACAGGGGAGCGCCATGCGGATGTAGTATCCGTCAAACGGCTTGGCGTAATACAGGTATTCGCGGTTGTTGGAGGTCGAAGTACGGATATCGGAACCTTTTCCTTCCCTTGCGGCTTGGAGTATTTCCGGCCGCCCGGCATGGTTTTCCATTTGTGCTGTTTGCGGCAGGAGGTTATCGTACAGTACTTGCCCGTGCGCGTCAATCCATGTAACACGTATCGCAGGGGGAAGCAGCGTTAGCAGGCTGTCAAAAGCCGCCGTCCGGCAGCCATATTGTTTGAGGTAACGGTGGGTAATCCCGGCATAGGCGTCTAATTTTTCTTCGAGCGCTTCGGTTTTGTAAGTTCTTTCGCGGTATTGCTCAAAAGCGGCGATGCCGGCAGAGAAACCCGCCAGGATAATACAAAAACTGACAGTCAGCCGGTATTTGTACGACAGTTTCATTCTCCGGGTATATTAAACCGGTAGCCGTAACCGGGGCGGCTGGATATTAACAGGGCGTAGTTGCCTAATTTTTTCCGCAGCCGGGTAATGTGTACGTCAATGGTTCGTTCGGTAGTGTAGAGCGCGTCTTTCCATATCCGGTCGATAATATCTTCCCGGCGGAATACTTTGGACGGATTAGCCGCCAGCAGCGCCAGTATTTCAAACTCGGTTTTGGTAAGCGGCAAGGCTTTGCGTCCAACAATCACTTCTTTTGTTTCCAAATCAATCACGACCTCGCCGAAGACTAAGCGGCCGCCCTTTTCTTTTATACCTGCCGTACGTTTAAGTACCGCCTTGACGCGCGCCACAATTTCCTTGATGGAAAAAGGTTTTGATACATAATCGTCGCCGCCCACCGAGAAGCCGGTGAGCATGTCGTTTTCGGTATCTTTAGCCGTCAGGAAAATAATGGGAACAGAATAGCCGTTGCGGCGCAAGTGTTCCGCCATTTTATAGCCCGACATACCGCCCATCATAACATCCAGCAGGATTAACGCGTAGCCGGGCGTAAATTTCTTCAATGCGTCTTCGGCTGAATATGCGCAGTCGATTTGGTATCCTTCGTTGGAAAGGTTGAAAGCAAGGATTTCGCAAATATCCCTGTCGTCGTCTACTAATAATATTCTTTCGCCCATGGTTGTTAGTAAAAAAAGTCCCGGCAAAGGTACAAATAAAATACTGTCCGCGAATGACCATTGCTGCAAAAACAATACGTTCTGTTAATCGTTGTTTCATTTTTCGCACTCATTAGCGGGACAAAAGTACCCAGCCGCCATTACAACTGCCTTGCAATATTGTTACAATCCGGTTGCGGCAATGGAATGAAGACGTAAAAAATGTTTACCTTTGTAGCCGGTTATATTTTTATAACATGGAAAATATAGGTATCCATAGCATTTCCAATGAACCCATGAATGATATACTCGCCCTGGTAACACAGTACAAAGAACTGGGCTTGCATACTATTATTGACTATGACAAGTTCAACCGCTATGCTGTTACGTATCATTCTACGGCGCTCGAAGGGGCTACATTGACCGAAGAAGAAACGGCAGTGCTGCTCGACGAAGGTATTACGCCGAAGGGCAAGCCGCTTGAACATTCGCTCATGGTGAAAGACCATTACGATGCTTTATTGTTTGTGCTGCATGCTGCGGAAAACAGGACGCCCGTAACGGCAGGCTTTATCCGGCAAATAAGCGCACGGGTAATGAAAACAACAGGCAGCATAATAAACACGCCGCTTGGAACAGTGGACGCCAGCAAAGGCGAATTAAGGAAAAGCAATGTCCGCGCAGGCAGGCATTATTTCATCACCTATGACAAAGTGCCGGATGCCCTCGCCCTTTTTGTACGGCAAATAGCCGGTGATTTGCAAAAAGCCGCCACGCCCGATAAACAGTTGCTGCTTGCGTTTTCGGCGCATTTCGATTTGGTATCCATTCATCCGTTTTATGACGGCAACGGTCGTGTGAGCCGGCTGTTGATGAATTATATTCAAGCCTTGTTTTCCCTGCCTTTGTCTATCGTTTTTCAGGACGACAAGGCGGCATACATTACCGCATTAAATGAAAGCGGGAAAGCCGAAAACAAACAGCCATTCTATGATTTCATGCTGCAGGAATATACACGGTTTTTGACTGGGGAAATACAAAAATACCATTCTTTGCAGCAAACGCCTCCGGTAAAAAAAGGCAGCAGCTTCGGGCTGTTTTTCTAACATAACTATTGTGCAAAAAATAGCTTTTTGTATTAACGATGTCACCGAAGATACAATGTCCGACTATTCTTATCACCGTCTCTTCGGGAAGTACAAAATATCACATATGCATTTCTACTAGGTACCCAAGTCCAATCACCACAATAATCACACGGTTCTGTACCGTCTGGATAGGGGTGTGGATATGCACGTTGAAGATTTAATGTGTTAGCGGGTACTGTACCTTGATAACAAGGTGCAGCAGTGTTATCAGCGGCATCAACACTATATATTCCAGCCAAACAGCTTGCATTACCCCAAAATTCATAGTACCAAGCACTCCACACTCGAAAACTGGTAACACTTCCATACATCACAGTTCCATTGCTTATCGCATAAGCGCGAATATAAAATATAGTAGAATAGGCGGTGGTTACCCAATTATAGCTCATTGTTCCCGTGCCGGAAGAAACAGTAAGTTTTGTTCCTGTGGCAGTGGTAGGCGAAGCATCGGAAGAACTGTATAAAAATCCGCGTTCGGTTACTGGTGCACTGGTATTAGAACCATTTAATATGTACATATTACTATAATCGTTAGCAATAGCATTTGCTCCTGTTACACTATTTGTTGCAATTGCCGCAATTATACCGGGACAAGCCGTAGCGTCGGTGACGGCAGTAATTGTTTTTCCACTTATAGGAGTATAGTTGGTTTTTGAAGTTACCGTAACGGTGGTTCCATCATTATAGGTAATATAGAAAGGTAGCGTACCTTTAAAATCAACGCTTGTAGGCGTAGTATAATAAGCTCCCGGTGGAAAATCCGTTGCATACGCGCAGGCGTTGAATTTCGCCGGCAACAATGTAATGAGATTTTTTTAAATTGCAAATCTTTTTAACACGCTTATTGAAAAAAATCACCTAATACATTAAAAGAAAATAGCACACAGCATGATATCTGTGCGCTACATTTTGTTGATTAGTATAAAAATCCAAATAACCACAGCGGAATGGTATTGTGGTGCCCGTATTCAATGTTGTCGGCAGCTACAAAAGCATTTTTCACCGCCTTGATTTGTTGCATAGTTTTGTTTTTTCCACCTACTTCAAACGTTAATTTTTTATTGACAAAAAAATCACCTTTATCAGTAAATTCCACTTTATTATCTTTGCTCAACTGGTTTACAAAAAACGTTTCGCGCAAATTGCCTGTATCGGGTTTATCCATCGACAGTGCATGCATCAGGTTCGGATTATCCAAAAATAATTTATCCGGTTTCTGCAATATACCGATGCCTTGCGCCGGCTTGAAAATGCTCTTGGTCAATCCAGCCTGACCCATGTAGTGCAGGTACGCAAGCAAGGTATTCCTGTTTATCCCGGTACGTTCGCTTAGTTTGGTAATATTGGGAATGAAAGGTACTGCCTGCGCAATAATAAACAACAGTTGTTTCAATTTATTAGTGTAAGCCATATCTATTCCGCGCAGTAGCGGCAGTTCCAGCTCAATAATCATATTTACCGTTTCCTGAATACGCGTATGGTAAGTGCTGTCCATCTCATTAAAAAACGGGTAGTAGCCTTTCTGCAAATAGGTTCCAAAGTATTTTATCGGCTTCACTTTTTGCACTGTGTCAGCGGCTATTTCCACATGTTTTTTCAAAATATCGTTCAACGAAAAAGCCGGTAAATGCAATCTTTGCATCATGTTCAGGTATTCGCGAAATGAAAGCCCCTGCATCGTGTGAACAATTGCCCGGCGGCTCAAGTCAGCGCGCCGGTTCAAGATTTCAAGCAACGATGAGCCGGTAAACACCACTTTTAATTCCGGGTAATCATCATAAATATTTTTGATTTCTTGCGACCAGTTTGGATATTTATGCACTTCGTCTATAAGCAGGTGTACGCCGCCGAATTTGGCAAAATGGTCGGCTAAATCCACTAATTTATTTTCTGTAAACCAAATATTGTCCAAACTCACATACAAGCTTGTTTCCGGGTCTAAATACCGTTTGGCATATTGCAGCAGCAAAGTGGTTTTGCCTATTCCGCGAGCGCCTTTTATTCCAATAAGGCGGGCTTCCCAAAGTACTGTATCCATATCGCCACGAATAAAATCAAAATTCACGGTTTGCAATTTTTTCCGGTATAATTCTATTAAACGTTCCATAGCTGTTTTGTTTATTTCTCATTGCAAAAATACAATAATTTGTTTAATGTACAAAACAATTTTATATTTTTTTATATATTGTAATAAGCAATTTATACAAAAAATTGCTTATTGCATTAAGCAATTTAATAAAGTTTAATGGCAATTATGTGATAATACATTATATGTAAGTAAAATTATTTACCTGAATTTAGCGGCAAATATATTAGGACATGTTGAAAACTCATCTGGAAAAGACGCTTTTTTTTCCTGTTTTTTTTGTACCTTCGCACACTTTAATTTTAAGAAAAAATGAAGAACCATGATAGAAAATAACGAATCAACCGAACGGATTATTAAAATCAATATCGAGGAGGAAATGAAGAGCGCCTACATTGACTATTCCATGTCAGTGATAGTGGCGCGCGCGCTTCCCGATGTACGCGACGGATTGAAACCCGTACACCGCCGCATCCTTTTCGGGATGGACGAATTGGGGCTGGCTGCCGGGAAACCTTATAAAAAGTCTGCACGTATTGTCGGCGATGTGATGGGGAAATATCATCCGCACGGCGATTCGGCATTGTATGAAGCGATGGTGCGTATGGCGCAGCCGTGGAGCTTGCGTTACCTCTTGGTAGACGGGCAAGGCAACTTCGGTTCGGTGGATGGCGACGATGCGGCAGCCATGCGTTATACCGAAGCGCGGCTGCAAAAACTCACGGAAGAAGTGCTCGCCGACCTGGACAAAAATACGGTGGACATGACGCCAAACTATAGCGAGGAATATAAAGAACCCACTGTATTGGCAAGCAAAGCGCCGCTCTTGTTGCTCAATGGCGCGTCCGGTATTGCCGTGGGAATGGCCACGAACATGCCGCCGCATAATTTGACCGAAATTTGTAATGCAATTTGCGCTTACATTGACAACCGCGATATTACGGTGGACGAATTACTGCAATATGTCAAAGGACCGGATTTCCCTACCGGCGGCACGATTTACGGCTATCAGGGCATTAAAGACGCGTTTGAAACCGGGCGCGGACGGATTGTCATCCGTTCGAAAACGGATATTGAAGTGGCAGACAGCGGGCGCGAAACTATTGTGGTGAATGAAATTCCCTACATGGTCAATAAAAAGGAACTGATACAAAAAATCGCCGACCTTGTAGAAGAAAAGAAAATCGACGGCATCTCTTACGTGAACGACGAAAGCGACCGGAACGGGATGCGTATCGTCATTAAATTGAAGATAGGCGCGGTTGCCAACGTAGTGCTGAATATGTTGTTCAAATATACGCCGCTGCAATCGACCTTTTCGGTGAACAATATTGCTTTGGTCGATGGCCGCCCGCGCCAGTTGAACCTTATCCAACTGATAAAATATTTCGTGAAACACCGGCATGAAGTAGTCGTGCGCCGTGCGAAATACGAACTGGAAAAAGCCGAAAAAGAGGCGCATATTTTGGAAGGATTGCTTATTGCATTAGACCGGCTGGACGAAGTAATAGCGCTTATCCGCGCGTCGAAAACGCCCGAAGAAGCCCGTACCGGTTTGATGTCGCAGTTTAATTTGACCGAAGTGCAGTCCAATGCCATTATAGAAATGCGCCTGCGCCAATTGACCGGGCTGGAACGCGATAAACTTAAGGAAGACTTTACCAAACTGCAACAACTCATCGGCAAGTTGAAAGAAATCCTGGCAGATGAAAAATTGCAGTTGCAGATAGTAAAAGATGAAACGCTTGCCCTGCGCGACAAATACGGCGATGAACGCCGCACCGGTATTGTACATACCGCCGAAGAATTTAACCCCGAAGATTTTTATGCCGACGATGATGTGGTGATTACTATTTCGCACATGGGGTATATCAAACGTACAAACTTAGCCGAATACCGCCTGCAAAACCGCGGCGGCGTAGGCGCGAAAGGCAGCACCACGCGCGACGAAGATTTTATCGAACACATTTATGTGGCGAATATGCACAGCACTATGCTGTTTTTTACCCAAAAGGGACGCGGCTACTGGCTGAAAGTATATGATATTCCCGAAGGCGGGAAAGCCACCAAAGGGCGCGCCATTCAAAATGTTATCAATATCGAACCGGATGATAAGGTTATGGCCTATATCAATGTCAAGACCTTGAATGATGCGGAGTATATCAATAATAACTATATTGTGTTGTGTACGAAGAACGGCACGGTGAAGAAAACATCCCTCGAAGCCTACTCGCGACCGCGATCCAACGGTATCAACGCTATCACTATCCGCGAAGGCGACGAACTGCTCGAGGCTATCCTGACCAACGGGCAATGCGAAATCTTACTGGCGGGACGTAATGGAAAATGCGTGCGCTTCAACGAATCGAACGTCCGCGCGGTAGGTCGTACGGGCATGGGCGTGCGCGGGATTACTATTGACGAAACCGACGAAGTAATCGGCATGATTGGCGTGTATCCGGAAACTTCCGCCCAACAGCATACGCATATTATGGTGGTGAGCGAAAACGGTTACGGAAAACGCTCGGAACTGGAGGATTACCGCATCACCAACCGCGGCGGGAAAGGTGTGAAAACGCTTAATATTACTGAAAAAACCGGTAAACTCATCGCCATAAAAGAGGTAACGGACGAAAATGATTTGATGATTATCAACAAATCGGGCTTGACCATTCGTTTGGCAGTGGCTGATATGCGCGTTACGGGACGCGCCACGCAAGGCGTCCGGCTGATTAACATACGGGGGAACGACCAAATTGCAGCAGTGTGCAAAGTCAACAAAAGCGATGAAAAAGCGGATGAAAACGAACCCGCCGTACCGGAAACGGCGGAATAATTCCAGTTAAAAATAACACTGCCTACTGTTTGACAAAGTTTTATTCACTCCAAAGAGTGCATGGCAGAGGTAAGTTCAATTCATAAATGCAACGACGAAAGAAAAAAGATGAATATTTTTTTGTGTTTCAATAATTATTTGTATTTTTGGCAATCCAAAAACCTTTTAAATTATTATTATGGAACGCAGAAATTTTCTAAAAACGCTTGCATTGGGCGGTGCGGCCGGCATGATGCAACTCCAGCCGGAAAATTTGTTAGGCAAGCCGGCAAAGGCTTCCGCGACGGCAAATGATTTAGTGGCAGTGATGGGCGGCGAGCCTGTACAACTTTACGGAAAAGCCATTGCCGCAATGGGCGGTATCGGAAAATTCGTGAAGAAAGGACAACGGGTCGTCGTCAAGCCGAATATAGGCTGGGACCGCAAACCCGAGCTGGCGGCAGACACCAATCCCGAATTAGTGGCGGCAATTGTGAAAGACTGTTTAGCGGCAGGCGCTTCGGAAGTGGGCGTCTTCGACCATACGTGCGACGACTGGAAACAATGCTACAAAACCAGCGGTATTGAAGACGCTGTGAAAGCCGCCGGCGGGAAAATGTTGTTTGCGCATGAAGAAAAGTATTACCGGGAAGTATCCATTCCACAGGGGAAACGCCTGAAAAAAGCCAAAGTGCATGAAGCGATTTTGGATTATGACGTGTGGATAAATGTGCCGGTATTGAAAAATCATGGCGGCGCGAAGATGACCATAGCCATGAAAAATAATATGGGCGTAGTGTGGGATCGCCGTTTCTGGCATTCCAATGATTTGCAGCAATGTATTGCCGATTTTTCCACGTATAAAAAACCGGCATTACATATTGTAGACGCCTACCGGATTATGACGCAAAACGGTCCGCAGGGCACCAGTTTGAACGACGTGCAAACGCCCAAAGCAATATTTATCGCTATTGACCCGGTGGCGGTGGATACGGCTTCCGTGAACTTTTTCAACCAATACAAAACCATGAGCATTAACGACGCCAGCCATATCAAGCTGGGCGAAGAAATGAACGTGGGAACAACCAAACTTGATACCCTGAAAATAGAGCGTATCAGATTATAACAACACTAATTACAAAAGTTATCAACAAAGTTACGAACTATTTTAATAGGACGTGGTATAGCTTGTGTAAACCGGTGGACAAATCCAAAATTATGTATAAAATACTTCGTCGTTTACGTGTCATTGTGGCGTTGTTGGTTTTAACGCCCATCACGCTGGTTTTTGTGGATATTAGCGGGGAAACAACCGCTTTTTTCCAGTGGCTGCTGCGGTGGCAGTTCACGCCCGCCTTGCTGGGCGTCGCTACCGGGACATTGGGAATATTGCTGTTTATCGTATTGCTTACCCTTCTATTCGGGCGCGCCTATTGTTCCGTACTTTGCCCTGCCGGCATTTTCCAGGATGTGGTTACGACTGTCGCCAATCTTTTCAAAAGCAAAAAAGCGCGCCGTTACCGGTATGCAGAGCCATACCGGTGGCTGCGCTACGGCATTATGACAGTTACCGTAGCCTTGATGATTTTAGGCAGTGCGGCATTGTTATTGTGGTTAGACCCTTACAGCAATTACGGGCGTGTGGCGGAAAATGTATTCCGTCCGTCGGTAACGGGTATTAACAACTTGGGGGCGTCCCTGTTTCCTACGACATTTTACCGCGTAAGTTACAAAACGTTTACTTACGGCAGTATTATTGGCGGTGCAGTGTTTTTTGTGCTGGTTACCGCCCTGAGCGCTTGGCGCGGGCGTTTGTACTGTAACGCCATTTGTCCTGTTGGTTCATTGCTGGGCTTGGTTTCCAAGTATTCCCTTTTCCGTATCGGCATTGACAAAGGCAAGTGTACCCATTGCCGTATGTGTGAAATTTCCTGCAAGGCGCAATGCGTAAACGCCAAAGAAGAACGGGTGGATACTTCGCGTTGCGTGCAGTGCTACAATTGCACGGCGGTTTGTAAATTTAATGCCATTGGTTTCCGGTTTGCTTATGCCCGGAAAGAACAGCCGGCATCGCCCGACCCGAGTAAACGCAGGGTATTCATCGCTTCGGCAGGGTTGTTGGGTGCGGCGGTGTTGGCTAAATTAGTAACCCCGAAACTGCGGCTGCACGCCAATAACCACAAAGCCGTTGCCCCGCCGGGCGCGCAAAGTTTAGAGCACTTGAAGCAGCATTGTACGGCATGTCATGCGTGTATCGCCAAATGTCCTTCGCAGGTATTGCGTCCGGCATTGGGCGAGTACGGTTTGGATGGCGTGCTGATGCCGGTCATGGATTACAATAATTCCTACTGCAATTACGAATGTACGGACTGTTCGTCTATCTGCCCCAATGGCGCATTGCATCCCTTGACGGTAGAGCAAAAGAAGACCACCCAGATTGGCAAAGCCACGTTCAAAGCCGGCAATTGCATTGTGGTGATTGACGGAACGGATTGCGGCGCATGCGACGAACACTGTCCTACCAAAGCTGTGCACATGGTGCCATACCGCGACGGATTGCTGGTGCCGGAAGTAGATACCAGTTTATGTATCGGCTGTGGCGGCTGCGAGTATATTTGCCCGGGGCGTCCCGGAAAAGCCATTTTCATACAAGGGAACGCCGAACATCAAGTAGCGCAATTGCCCCAACGGGAACAGCAGGAAGAAAAAAATGTAACCGACTTCGGGTTTTAGCGTGCGTAAATTTAAATAGTAAATGCAACCGAAGCCGGAAAAACTATATTTTGGAAAATATTTTCCTGCATTTTAAATAATCCGGTGGCATTTGATATTTTTAATCTGTGCGGCGCATATCACAAAAATAAATTTTGCCATATCCAAAAAAAATTGTACTTTCGCGCACTGTAAATAGTAAACATAGGAGGAAAAAACTATAGCAACACCGTACAGACCGCGTCCCACATATACGCCGGGCACCAGATCTAATAAGTCGAAGCCGGACAACAGAAAGAAAGAACAAGTACCGGAGCTTCGCATAAACCATGAAATTCGCGCGCGCGAAGTCCGGTTGGTAGGCGATAATGTTCCCAATAGCCAGGGCGTATTTCCCATTGCCGAAGCTTTGCGCATGGCACAAGGCTTGGAATTGGATTTAGTGGAAATATCGCCGAATGCCGAACCGCCGGTATGTAAAATTATTGATTACCAAAAATACCTTTATCTGCAACGCAAGAAAGCGAAAGAGATGAAGGCGAATGCGGCAAAAATAGTGATTAAGGAAGTGCGGTTTGGTCCGAATACCGACGAGCATGATTACCTGTTTAAGTTAAAACATGCGCAAAGTTTTTTGCAGGAAGGCGCAAAAGTCAAGTCCTATGTATTTTTCAAGGGGCGGACGATTATGCGTCCCGAACAGGGCGAAAAATTATTATTACGGTTTGCCGTAGACTTGGAAGAATACGGGAAAGCCGAACAATTGCCGAAACTGGAAGGAAAACGAATGATTATGATGATTGCGCCGCTGTCGAAAAAAAAGTAGGCGGTGAAGAAATAGAACATAAATTAAAACCAATAAAAATTAAAAAGAGATGCCAAAAATTAAAACGAACTCCGGTGCAAAGAAGCGTTTCACGCTCACCGGCTCGGGAAAAGTAAAGCGTAAACATGCTTACAAAAGCCACATCTTGACGAAAAAAACGACCAAGCAAAAACGTAATTTAACTCATACGGCGGTAGTGGCTCCGGCAGACGAAAAACGTATTAAAGAATTACTCGTCGTCTAACAATTTATTTTATTAACCTGAATGCCCAGCTAAAAGAGTCCTTCACCGGAACGCTGGCATTCGCAAAACAAACAAATTATGCCTCGTTCAACGAATGCGGTGGCGTCAAGAGCCCGCCGCAAAAAAATCCTCAAACTCACTAAAGGTAACTTTTTGGCGCGCGCCAATGTGTGGACTGTCGCCAAAAACACTTACGAAAAAGGATTAACCTATGCCTATCGCGACCGTAAAACGAAAAAGCGGGTATTCCGTTCGTTGTGGATTCAACGTATCAATGCCGCTTGCCGCCAACACGGTTTGACTTACTCGGAATTTATGGGTAAGGCGGCTGCCGGTCATATCGGATTAAACCGTAAGGCGCTTGCCGATCTGGCGATGAACCATCCGCAAGCATTCGAAGCAGTCGTGAAATCGCTGAAATAACCGCTCCCGTGCGGAAACTTATTTCCTCCCGTGTGAAAATTCAGTTCCGCACGGGAGGAAATTTATTTCCATACGTACGGAAATTTATTGCCTCTGTTTTATTCCCTGTCAAAAATATAAACCGGTAAACAATGGAAATACTGCAAACTTTCCTGATGCCAAGCGCATGGCTGGCATTCCTTACATTAGTCCTGCTCGAAACGGTGCTGGGCATTGACAATATCGTATTTTTGTCTATAATGACCTCCAAGCTGCCGGCGCGCCAACAGCCCAAAGCCCGCAGCATCGGGTTAGGACTGGCTATGCTGGCGCGTATCCTCCTGCTGTTCGGCATATCCCTGCTCATGCAACTGACGCAACCGCTGTGGACGATTGACGCCAACTGGATACGCCTGTCCATTACGGGACAAAGCATCATCGTCCTGCTGGGCGGGCTGTTCCTGCTTTACAAAAGCGTGACGGAAATTCATCACAAGATAGAAGGCGCGGGGACAACAGCCCATGCACCGGCAAAACGCAACGGCTTTATTTGGATCATTACCCAAATCGTGCTGCTGGACATTATTTTTTCGCTTGATAGCGTACTCACCGCTGTGGGCATGGTTAGCTTCAATGATTTTGGCGAACGGGGCGCATTAGCCATTATGGCATTCGCCATCGTGGCGGCGGTGGCGGTCATGCTGTTTTTTTCGGGGCAGGTGAGCCGGTTTGTCAACCAGCATCCGTCCATACAAATGCTTGCATTGTCGTTCCTGATACTTATCGGCGTTACGTTGATTATTGAAGCCGGAAGCCTGTCGCACTTCCGCTTCTTTGGAAAAGAAGTGTCGGAAGTGCCGAAAGGATATATTTATTTTGCCATTGCTTTCTCGCTGCTGGTGGAAGTCTTGAATATGCGGCTGCGGAAAAAAGTTAAAAACTGAGAGCGTGCCGCCGGTATCCTTAACCCTTGACCAAATCTTCGAGCCCGAGTTCTTTGGTGGATATTTCGCGCATATCCACTTTGCGGATTTTGCCGGAAACGGTCATCGGGAAGTCATCAACAAATTTCCAGTAACGGGGCGTTTTGTAAGTGGCGATCTGGTCTTTGCAGAAACGGCGCAACTGCTCTTCGGTTAATTCGTAGCCGTCGCGGATTTTTACCCACGCCATTACTTCTTCGCCGTATTTTGCGCTCGGCACGCCGATAACATACACGTCCGCCACTGCCTCGTGTGAAATGAGGAACTCTTCAATCTCGCGCGGCGAAATGTTCTCGCCCCCGCGGATGATTATATCCTTAATCCGCCCGGTGATTTTGACATATCCCCCGTCATCCATAATCGCCACATCGCCGGAGTGCAACCAGCGTTGCCTGTCAATAATGGCGGTGGTGTCGCCGGGATTGTCCCAGTAGCCAATCATGACGGAATAGCCGCGTGTGCAAAATTCGCCCGGCACGCCGCGGGGAACAATATCGCCTTTCTCGTCCACAATCTTTATTTCCACATGCTGATGCACCGTGCCAACCGTACTCACCCGTTTTTCGATGTCGTCATTGGCAAAACTTTGCGTAGACACGGGCGAGGTTTCCGTCATCCCGTAGCAGACGGTTATCTCTTTCATGTTCATTTTCGACTGTACTTGCCGCATGGTGTCTATCGGGCAGGGCGAACCGGCCATGATACCGGTGCGCAAACTGGAAAAATCGTACCTGTTAAAATTCGGATGTTCGAGTTGGGCAATATACATCGTCGGGACGCCCAGCAATGAAGTGCATTTTTCGTTCATCACCGCCTGCATCACCGTTTCGGCTTCGAACGATTCGCCGACAATCACCATACACGCGCCATGCGACGTGCATGCCATATTGCCCAACACCATCCCGAAGCAATGGTAAAAAGGAACAGGGATACATACGCGGTCATTTTCGGTATAGAACATCCGTTCGCCAATAAAAAAGCCGTTGTTCAGGATATTGTGGTGCGACAGCGTAGCGCCTTTCGGATAGCCGGTCGTGCCGGAGGTGTATTGGATATTCACCGGGTCGTCGAATTGGAGCGTGTTTTCACGTTCCGCCAGTTCGGCGTCGCTGATTTTTACCGCCGCCTTCACCAGTTTTTCCCAATCCTGTTCAATAATAATCGTACGTTCCGGATAATCGCAATGCGGTCGTACGCGGTTTAATAAATCAGTGTAATCGGTCTGGCGGAAGTGCGAAGCGGCAATCAGCAGGTCTATTTTGGACTGTTCCAGTGCATACTGTAAGCCGGTGGTTTTGTAAGCCGGGTTTATATTTACCATAATAGCCCCGATGCGGGCGGTGGCATACTGCACCAGTACCCACTCAAACCGGTTTGCCGCCCAAATGCCCACGCGGTCGCCGCGCTTGATACCGAATGCCATCAGCCCTTTGGCGAGTTCCGTAATTTGCGCCCAAAATTCGTTATAGGTAGCGCGGTAATTTTGTTCTATGACGACCAATGCTTCGCGGTTGCCATACTTTTCAACGATTTGCCGCAGGTTTTCCCCAATGGTTTCCCCTTTCAGGGGGACGTCGCTGACGCCGTGTTCGTAGGATAATTTTTGCATAACGTTTAATTTTATTTTTGGGTGCAAAGGAACAACCTGTGAAAAAAACTTCCAAAAAAAAGTGGGAAACCAGCAACAGCAGGGATAAAAATACTTTTACAGGGGCAAAAAACAACATGAAGGGGTGAAATAATTTAAAGATTTCAAAAAAACGCCGGCAAGTTTCCTTACCGGCAGTTCTTTTTTGCACCCGGCTTTCAGTTGAAAGTTGAAAGTTGAAAGTTTCAGCCGAGCCAGCCACATTTTCACATTTCCACATCATCACATCAGCCTGCGCAGCCTAATTCCTAATTCTTAATTCCTAATTCTTAATTATTTTGCAGGGCGTCTTCATGCTACCCTATGGGTTTCAAGCCACGCTGCAGCTATTCCTACGCAATGTATAAAGTGTCTAAACCACGC
>JAITKG010000051.1 GCA_031278495.1 Prevotellaceae bacterium
ACCCATACGCCGCGCGTGTTGCCGCTTTCCGGCGTATATGTAAGCGAAGAATATTGATTGCTGCTAATTGCCGTAACGGTAGTGGCGCTCGGCACAAGCGTAGCTGCCGACCAACTGCCAATTCTACGTTTCTATTTTTATTTGTATTAAAAAATGAAACGTGAACTTAATTCATTGTTGTAAGAGGTTCCGCAAAGACCCACCATAAAGAATAAACCACAGCCCACGTTTAATTTGAGCATTTGTCCCTTTATGGTCAGAAATATTGCGGATTTCTTACAACAAAACCAAGTCGAAAAAATCGACTTTAACCATTAAAAAAGAACTTCAATCCGGGAACAAAAATAGAAATTTATTTTTGAATTACAACTATTTTTTTGAAAAAATTACGACGGCAGGTTCAAATGCCCCATACCACCGGATTATTCAAAACGCAAAAAATCACAAAAAATATTCGCAGGTTAAACCAGTGGCATAATAACAAAATTTTTAGTATATTTGTGTCCGTAAAAATTATTTGTCGGCAAAATTTTTACAAAAGGCTGTAGAATGGCTACAGCCACAAGTATTTTAACAACTTAAAAATTTAACAAACTATGAGTATTGCTAATTTAGAACCAACGCGCGTATGGAAAAATTTCTATGCGCTTACGCAAATCCCGCGCCCGTCAAAGCATGAAGGGAAAATAGTCGAACATGTAACAAGCTTTGGCAAACGGCTCGGCTTGGAAACTATTGTGGACGGAATAGGCAATGTGATTATCCGCAAGCCTGCCACAAAGGGTATGGAAAACCGCAAAGGCGTTATCCTGCAAACGCACTTGGATATGGTGCCGCAAAAGAATAGCGACACACAACACGATTTCGAAAAAGACCCGATTACCGCCTACGTGGACGGCGAATGGGTGCGCGCCAAAGGTACGACGCTCGGCGCTGACAACGGCATTGGCGTGGCGATGGCAATGGCGGTGCTTGAAGCTACCGATTTGCCGCACGGACCGGTGGAAGCGTTGTTTACTATCGACGAAGAAACCGGCATGACCGGCGCTTTTGGCTTAAAACCGGGTCTTTTCAAAGGTGAAATCTTAATCAATTTGGATTCGGAAGACGAAGGCGAACTGTATGTCGGTTGCGCCGGCGGCCTTGATGGCGCTTTTGTTTTCAACGGCACGGAAGAACCGGCGCCGGTAGGATACGAAGCATTCCGCCTGTCGGTAAAAGGACTGAAAGGCGGGCATTCCGGCATGGATATTAGCTTGGGACGCGGCAATGCCAATAAAGTTCTGTTCCGTGTGTTGTATCAACTGTCCAACGAATATGGTATGCGCCTGTCGTCGGTAGATGGCGGCAGTTTGCGCAATGCCATTCCGCGCGAAGCATTCGCTACCGTGCTGCTTCCGGCGGACAAGGCTGCTGCTGCAAAACAGGCGGTAGCCGCTGCGTTCCGCACTATTGCCGCAGAACTTTCCGGTACAGACGAAGGATTGTCTATTGCATTAGACGCTATAGCAACGCCCGGAAAAGTGGTAGACGAAAAAACACAAAAAGCGTTGATACTGGCAGTCTATGCCTGTCCCAGCGGCGTGATGCGCATGAGCGATTCTGTGCCGGGTTTGGTAGAAACGTCCAATAATTTAGCAATTGTAAAATTAGAAAATGGCGTTGCCCGCATCGCCTGCCTGCTGCGCAGTTCGGTCGATTCGGCGAAGGACGACCTGTCGGCAATGATGGGTGCAGTGTTTACCCTGGCGGGCGCCAAGGTGAATTTTACCGGCGGTTATCCCGGCTGGAAACCCAACCCTGCTTCATTGGCGCTGCAAACAATGAAAGAAGTATATCAAAAACTGTACAACAAAACGCCCGAAGTGAAAGCTATCCATGCCGGCTTGGAATGCGGTTTGCTGGGCGGCGTATATCCGCACTGGGATATGATTTCCTGCGGTCCCACTATTCGCTCGCCGCACTCGCCCGACGAAAGGGTGAAAATTGATACCGTTGAAAAGTGCTGGAACTTTCTTGTTGAAACCTTGAAAACAATCTAAATTTACGAACAGGTAAATCTGCGGATGGACGTCCGGCAGTCCGCTTGTCCATCCGCAAACCTGCCGAAAAACCGTATGACTGATAGCTATCGTACTTTCTTCCTTTTATTTTTATTGTATGCTTTTGTTCCTGCCGGCGCACAAGCGCAGCCGGCATCCGGAGAAGTAACTATCGTCGCCGCCGGCGATATTATGTTGGGAACAATTTTTCCTTCGCGTAATTATTTGCCCGCCGGCGAAGACTGCTCCGAGCTACTGAAACCCTTGCATGCCGCGCTTTCCGGTGGCGATATCACTTTCGGAAACTTGGAAGGCGTATTGACGAACAATGCAAGTACGCCCAAAAAATGCGACGATCCCAGTGTTTGCTATACATTCGGGATGCCCACGCATTTTGTAAATTGCTTAGTCGATGCGGGATTTAATCTGCTAAGCGTGGCAAACAACCACACCGGCGATTTTGGCGAACAGGGGCGACGCTCCACCGTAGAAACGCTGGAAAAAGCGGGCATTCACTTTGCCGGACTTGCGGACTATTGCGTAACCGATACCTTCACCATAAAAGGCGTGAAATACGGCTTTGCCGCTTTTGCGCCCAACAGCGGCACGGTGAACCTCCGGGATATTCCTGCCGCCGAAAAAATCGTACGCGCACTTGCCGCCACATGCCGGATAGTCATTGTGTCGTTCCACGGGGGCGCGGAAGGCAGCAGCCGGCAGCACATAACGCGGCAAACGGAATATTTTATAGGGGAAGACAGGGGCAATGTGTACGAATTTGCGCACCGCATGATTGACGCCGGCGCCGATGTACTGTTGGGACACGGACCGCATGTAACGCGGGCTGTGGAAGTGTACCGCAACCGTTTTATTGCATACAGCATGGGAAATTTTTGCACATTCGACCGCATCAACGTCAGCGGCGTTAGCGGGATAGCGCCGGTCTTTAAAATTCGCACCGACAAAAACGGCGCATTCTTAAACGCCGAAATAATTTCTACCTGCCAGGAAAAACGCCAACCGCCAAAAATAGATAAACAACAACGCGCCCTGAAAGTCATCCAACAATTGACCCGGCAGGATTTCCCTGAAATGGCGGACGCAATTACTATCAGCGACGACGGAGCCATTACAATTAAGAATTAGGAATTAAAAATTAGGAATTAGCTGGCGCAATTTACAACTTACGACTAAAAAAATGACTAAAAAAATTATTGGATTGATGAGCGGAACGTCCTTAGACGGCTTGGACGTTGTTTATACGCATTTCCGGAAAGACGGCGAAAAATGGCTGTATCAAATCCTCCATGCCGAAAGTTATCCTTACAGCGAAGAATGGCGCGAAAAACTGCGCGGTTCTTATTATCAGACGGCGGAAGGAATTGCCGCGCTGGATGCGGAATACGGACGCTATCTCGGAATGCAGGTCAAACGGTTTGCAGAGAAATATCAACTGCCGGCAGTTGATTTTGTAGCGTCGCATGGGCACACGGTTTTCCACCGTCCCGATATAGGATATAACCTGCAAATAGGGCATGGCGCGCATTTGCACGCCGTGTCGGGATTCCGGGTTATTTGTGATTTCCGTACGCTTGACGTGGCTTTTGGCGGACAGGGCGCACCGTTAGTGCCTATTGGCGACAAGCTGCTGTTTGGCGAATATGATTATTGCCTCAATATCGGCGGCTTTGCAAACGTGTCGTTTGACGACGATAACGGCAAACGCATTGCTTACGACCTGTGCCCGGCGAACTATTGCCTGAATCGCTTGATGCGTACGCGCGGGCAGGAATACGACAAAGACGGGCTGACAGCGCGTGCGGGAAGAGTAAACAAAAAACTTTTCGACGCATTGAACGCATTGGAATATTACCACCGGCGTGCGCCGAAATCGCTTGCGCAGGAATGGGTAGACGCCCATGTGATGCCGTTGGTGGAACAATGCCCCGACGCATTTGAAAACAAAATAGCCACGCTCACCGAACATGCCGCTTA
>JAITKG010000140.1 GCA_031278495.1 Prevotellaceae bacterium
GCCAGTTGCGGGCTAATGCTTTTGGCAATATCAAACCCGGTAACGCCTGCTTCATATTGGCGTGTTTTGCCGTCGGGAAAAGTAATGGTAATCATATTTCCTAATTTGAGGATGCAAAGGTAGAAAAAATTTACAGATTGACGGCTTAATGTGAGTAATTGTGTTAAATCCGTAAATTTGTCAATCTGTAAATCCATAAATCCTCATTATTTATTGTATCTTTGCGTGGATTTTTTTAAGAAAGATATGGTAAAATCAATGACGGGCTACGGAAAAGCCGAACAATTAGCCGGGCAAAAGAAAATCACGGTAGAGCTGCGTTCGCTTAACAGCAAAACACTTGATATAAATTTGAAAATCCCCACGGAGTACCGCGAAAAAGAAAATGCGGTGCGCAATGAACTGCTGCGTGCAGTGCAGCGCGGTAAATTAGAGGTGCAAGTCACTACTGTTTCGCAGGAGGCGACGCTCCTGTCGGCTATCAACGATGCAGCATTTCTTGCATACTACCGGCGGTTGGACGGTTTGTTAAAACAAGCCGGTTCGTCGGCAGCGGAAGCCGGCGTGGCGCAAATCATTTTGCGCATGCCCGATGTGCTCACGGAGCCTGCCGCCTCCGACGTGCCGGAAGAAGAATGGTCGGCGCTTTCCGGATGCTTGCAGCAGGCGTTGGCGGCGTTTGACCGTTTCCGTGTGCAGGAAGGAATGGCTTTGAAATGCGATATTCTCACGCATGTAAACGCCATTGCCGCTTTGCTCGAAGAAGTGAAAACCTGTGAACCGCAACGCATGGAAACATTGCGGCAACGTATGGAAAACAGTCTAACGGCAATGTTGCAAAATGCCAGTTACGACAAAAACCGCTTCGAGCAGGAATTGATTTATTACATAGAAAAATTTGACGTCACCGAAGAAAAAACACGCTTGAAACAACATTGCGACTATTTTTTCCAAACCATAGAAACCGAAGAAACGCCGGGACGCAAACTGTGTTTCATTGCACAGGAAATGGGGCGCGAAATAAATACGCTCGGCTCAAAAGCCAATCACGCCGGCATCCAAAAAATAGTAGTGCAGATGAAAGACGAACTCGAAAAAATCAAGGAACAACTCCTCAATGTACTCTGACGGCAGCACGGGACACGGCGGCTGAATTCATAATCCATCATTCATCATGTTTGCCTCCGAAATCAAATGGATAAAATCGCTTTCGCAGAAAAAAATCCGCGATGAATACGGTTTATTTATTGTCGAAGGCAAGAAAATGGTCGAAGAACTGGTTTGTTCGACTTTTACTACGCACCGGATTATTACTGCCCAGCCGTTGGATTTTCCTGTTGCAGGATGTCCTGTTGAACAGGTGAACGCCGCAACTATGGCGCGGTTGAGCGCTTTGAAAACGCCGCCTGCCGTTCTTGCCATTGTAGAAAAACCGGTGGCGACGAAATTCCCCCCGCCCGCTCCGGACGAGCTGTTGCTGGCGCTCGACAATATTCAAGACCCCGGCAACTTGGGCACTATTATCCGCCTTGCCGACTGGTTCGGTATCCGCCGCCTTGTTTGTTCGCCCGGCACGGCAGACTGTTATAACCCGAAAGTTGTGCAGGCTACAATGGGCGCTATCTTCCGCGTGGAGATACACTACACGGAATTACCGGAATTTTTATGGCAGGCGAAAAAATCAACCGCAGTGTACGGCGCATTTTTAGACGGCGACAATATTTATCAAAAGCAGTTAACGCCTGGCGGCGTGGTGGTCGTAGGCAATGAAGGCAACGGCATTTCGCCTGAAGCCGCCGCTGCCGTTTCCGGACGTTTATTTATCCCGCCATATCCTGCCGGCGCCATTACCTCCGAGTCGTTGAATGTAGCGGCAAGCGCCGCTATTTTATGTGCAGAATTCCGGAGAAGGAATGTTCCCGTTATTCGATAGTTACTTCAAATCCATTTGTTTTCAGTTGCGCCTGTAGCTTTTCTGCATCGGCGAAAGCGGCGAATGGTCCAACAATATATATTGTTTTTTCTTTCGAAGAATTTTTTATGATGTCTTTATTCGTGTGTTGTTGCACGGCTTTCTGCAATTCCTGTGGTAACTTTCCGGGATACTCGCCCAGTACCACATTGTACACAGCCCTGTTTTCGCTTACGGGAGCGGTTTCCTTTTTCTTTGCAGGTTCAGTAGCGGCTGGCTGTTGCGGTTGTGGCGGTGATTGTGACGGCAATTGTGGTTGCGGTTTATGTTTTTCTTCGTATTCGCGCGCTATTTTCACAGACGATTTTTTCCCGTCAATCAGCGCAATGATGAAAGCGTCGCGAAAACCTTGCTTTTTAACGATTGGCAGGGCATTATTCACCTCTTTGTACGTAGTGAACTGCCCAACATAATGAATGAATAACTTTTTTTCTTGCTGTATGAATACGGGCGAAAGTCCTTTCAACTCTTTTTGCAGCAGCTTACGCGAGAGCGAGCCTATTTGTATCCGGTAAATTAACCCGGCGGTTACGGGCGGATTGGCAAATATGTGCGGCGTCTTTTCGACTTTGAAAATATATTTTTCTTCCTCTTCCGTTGGTTGTGGTTGCTGCTGCGGTAAAATATTTTTGGCGGGAAATACTGTTGCAGCCTTAAAGAACAGGGGGCGCGGCATTATTGGCGCAGGCTTGGTCAGCGATGGCGCCGGAGCGGGAACGGCTGGCGTATATTCAGGCACGAGACCCTGCTCCAACAAACCGGCTTCAATTTTCCGGATACGTTCCATCGTCTGCCGGATGCTTACCTGCATTTGCAACAACTCATTTTCGTAGTCGTTTATTTTTGTTTGTATTGTTTCGCGCTCTTCCCCGTCTTCCACCAACGCATACATTTTGCGAATATACGTTAAATCGTCTTGCACCAATGCTTCGTTTACCTGCTGTTGATGCAACATCCTGTGCAACGCCTGGTATTGGTCGTTCGGATTATCACCGGGCGCTTCTTCTTCATCAGGCTGTACCTCGTTTTTCACCGGTTGCAACTTGGCAATTTGTTGAATTTGCAGCGTCGAACGCCCCTGCTGCTTGGTAGGGTTTACTTCCAGCGCAATGCGGTAAACAGTGAGGCTATCGGCTTTCTGTTCGCGCGACGAGGTAAACAACGCTTCGGTATAATGGATATCCGGCACAAACAACCAATCATCGAAAGGGGAAGAATACGGGAAACCGAGATTTTCCGGCGTATTCCATTGTTGTGCGGCGGTATTGAACGTACTTTTGAACAGGTCGTAGCCGCCCATTCCCGAATGCCCGTTCGATGCAAAATACAGTGTTTGCCCGTCGGGCGTTACATAGGGAAACCGTTCGTCGAAAGTCGTGTTAATAGCTTCCAGTGGTTCCGGCGCAGCCCATTGCTCGCCTTCGACACGGCGAAGCGTATAAATGTCCCAATCGCCGGTGGCTTGCGAAGCAAAGTAAAGTATGTTGGCGTCCGTTGCCGGAATAAAAACAGGCGAAAGCACATCGCGCGTCTTTGCTTGCAACAAATCCGCCGGAAGCTGCGCCCATTCGCCGGGAAGGTCGGTAGTATAATAATTAAAAAACCGGTTTGCCGGTACAATTTTCTTTCCGGTGACCACCGGCGTTTCTATGTAATGCAACATGACCTGTCCATTTTCGCATAACAGTAGTTGATGAGCGGCGAGCTGGCGCAATACGGAATCCCGGCTTTGTTCGGCAATAGTAGCAAAAATAGCCGCCGCTTCCTTAAACTGATAATTTAACCGCAATGCTTCCGCCTTGTGGAGCGGTTCCGGTAATGTTTGCGCCCCTGCAAAACGAGTTAATCCATGTAAAATAAATAAAAGAAAAAATATTTGCATTTTTTTCATAGAACAAAAATACAAAAAAAAATGAATAGGGAAGCGGGTTTTAAGAAATTATAAAATTAAGCACGAAATTTAATAAGCCTGCACCAGCACATCGGTCGGGATATGCAGATTTTCGTGCAATTGCCGGATTAACTCATTTGCCAAATCATTTTGATTATACCCCAACTGTTCCATTCTGGATTTTATTGCATCCGCCGGGTCGGGCAGCGCTATGGAAAAATGTTGCTGTTCGTAGTAGTCAATCAAAATACTTAATACTTCCAATTCGTCGCCTTCGGCAGTGCTTTTTTTTGCATCAAAAATCGTTCCCAGCCGCGCCAACGCTTGTTTGTAATCTTTCTTCGTTTTTACAGGTTTTATTTTCATAAATACTGATACACTATAAAATTTACAAAAACTCCTTCAACTGTTCTATCCGTTCAATTTCAAAGGTTGGATTTCCGTTGTGGGGCGTATGGAGGGGATTATAATAGGCTTGGTCAATACCGTATTTTTTTGCGCCTTCTATATCATTTTCCCAATTATCGCCAATCATTAGCGCAGTCTTTTTAGTATTATGGAAAGCCGTGACTGCTGCATGGAAAATGCCGGCTCCCGGTTTGGGGCAGCCCACTTCTTCGGAAATAAAAACCCGTTGAAAGTATTTATCCAAACCGCAAGCAGCAATTTTTACATGCTGCACTTCGGAAAAACCGTTAGTGATAATAGCCATTGCATATTTCGGTAACAGGTAATCCAACGTCGTAATAGTATGGGGGAAAAGCGCCGTTTTCTTCGGGCATAAGGCGATGTACTTTTCCCCGCAATATTTTGCCAGTTCGTAATTATCGACGCCGAAAGCTTGCAATGCAAGGTGGAAACGAAGCGTACGCAAGCCTTCTTTTTTCAGGTTGCCTGCCTCATATTCCATCCATAAACGATGATTATGCGTTTCGTAGCAACAGTAAAATTCATCGAAACCAGCAATGATGCGCGTCAAATTTTGTTCCGCCAAGATATCGCGAATAGCTGCGCGGGCATTGGTTTCAAAATCCCACAACGTATTATCAAGGTCAAAAAGCAGCAATTTATATTTTTGTTTTTTCCAAAACACGGTTTTTTGAGTTACGAGTTAAGAACTGAGAGTTAAGAACTGAGAGTTAAGAACTATGAGTTAAGAACTAAGAGTTATGAAGTAATAGTCTGGCGTCAGCGCTCTTAGTTCTTAGTTCTTAACTCTTAACTCTTGAGACTACTTGCAATACGCCTCAATCATTTTTATAATGGCGCGGTGGCAAACAGGACAAAAACCTTTGGTGGTATTGCTTTTCATACGGCAGTCCAACGCCGGGCGGAAAACGCCTTTGCTGATATAACCGCCGCCTTCAAAAACCCCTACGGTATTGGCATACGCGGCGGTATTGGGCGTCGGGACGGGCGTGTCTTTGTCCAGCAGGTCGCGCCATTTTTTATCGAAATCTACCAAAGTGGTTAAATTCGGCTCCCATGGCTCTGTTTCGAAGTCGTAAAAATCATGGTAAGCCACTTCGGAGGTATAATATTCATCAGCCAGCCCGGCAAACGCATGCCCAAATTCATGCGGAAAAACATCTTTCGCCAACGGGTGGTCAGACATGCTTAATCCGTAAAAATTATAAATTCCGCCGCCGCCATATTTTTCGGTATTCACCAGTACGTAGAGCACATCATAGGGCGTATTCCATGCCAGTTCACACAGCCGCGTATGGTCGGGCGCCGTTAAATAACGGTCGATTCCGAAAGTATAAAATCCGGCGTCGGCGGCAGTATTTTTCCATATTCCCTCGTGGGGAATGTCAGTACCGGAGGCTTCCGAAACAGCTTCCACCGTCCATATATTAAAATCGTGGCGGTGCGAGGCGAACGGTTCCACAGCAAACAGGTAGTCCATGAAACGCGCCGCATCAGCGCGGAACTTTTCCATTTCGCCGGCAGTGTACCCTTCGGCAAGGAGCGCCACATCTACCTTTTGCGATGGATGCCCCTGGTGTAATAAAGCGGTTGCCGCAAAATGCGCCGGCGCATCCTGCTTGATTTGTTTATCGGACGGGTTGATTTTTGTGGCAAACAATAAACGCCATTCATTTGTTTTCTTCATGCGTTCGTATATTTCCAGCCGTACTTCGCGCTTCGGCATGGGCAAAAGTAACGAGAAAGGATGCGCCCGCGAAAGGCTTTTTGCTTCTTCGGTCGTGCGCCATTCATAAAACAACGAGCTGAAGCCGCGTGAAAAAACTAATTGGTTATCCGGCGAAAAAACCTTGTAGCAATATTCGCCGTAATCGAACGGGTCTATCAGGTTCGTTTGCGAGCCGCCCCATTGCGGTTCTTTGTGGAGTCCGACGAAATAAACGGATTGCTGTTCGGCATTACCGGCAAAAATCAAATCCACACGCAAACGGGTTGTGTCGAAACAGGTTTGAAACGATTGCGCAAAAAGGCGCTGCGCAAACAAGAACAACAGGATAGTAAAAATTTTTTTCATACAGGACTTTTTAATTTTTCAAGTTTAAAATTTATTGCATCAGCCGCCGTGCCCCATTGACCGTTAACCGTCATTTCGGCGCTATCCGGTAAAGCAGTATGGCGACAACCGCATATAAAATATTCGGTACCCACAATGCAATGGCGGGCGGCAGGAAACCGGCATGTACAAACATTTCACTGAAACGAAGGAAAAGGATATAGGAAAAACTTAATGCCAACCCGATGCCGATTTTTAATCCGATACCGCCGCGCACCTTGCGCGACGACAGCGACACGCCAATCAAGGTGAGGATAAATGCGGAAAACGGCACGGCTATACGGGTATTTTTTTGTATTAACGCATATTTGATGCTCTTGTCGCCGCGCTGTTTCAGCAATGCAATGTAGTTATTCAGTTCCGTATAGTCCATTGATTCGGTAAAGTTTTGGCGGCGTTTCAAATCCGCCGCATCCAGGTTAATGGTCATTTCCATTTCCTCGCCGCGTTCTATAGCTTCCCCCTCGTCCTGTAGCGTGCGTTTTACATACTTTGACAGTTTCCAGGTTTTCTTTCCTTCGTCCCATTTTGCGCTGCCGGCAGAAATTTTCGACAGTAATTTATTGTCCGAAAAATTTTCGACGGAAAACTGCTGGGCGGTGTTATTCCACGTGATAAAGGATTCCATATACACAAATGTGCCGGTATCTACCTGAAAGTGCATATTCCTGTTGGAATTGTAAAACGGCGACACGACATATTGTTCTTCAAACGCCAACCGTTTGGCATTCGCCGGCGGAATAACAAATAAATTCAATACCAGGCTGAGCGCGCAGATGAAAGCCGCAGAAATAAAATACGGGTACATCAACCGCCGGAAACTCATGCCGCCGGAAAGGATGGCAATAATTTCGCTGTGCGACGCCATCTGCGAAGTAAACAGGATAACGGTGATAAACACAAACAGCGAACTGAACATATTGACGATATACGGAATGAAATTAAGGTAATAATCAAAAACGATTGCCCGCAGGGGCGCTTCTTTTTCCACGAAATTTTGTATTTTTTCGCTGATGTCGAAAATGATTATCACCACTGCAATCAACGCCAGCGAAAACAGGTAAGTGCCTATGAATTTCCGGATAATATAACGGTCAAGAATAAGTGGTCGGAACATGGTATATATATTTTGCCGGACAAAGATACAAATAATGTGCCAATGGGACTAATTGTTTAATGGGACTAATCGGGCTGGCGCCGGAAATGATTTAAAGATTTCAAGATTTAAAGATTCAAAGATTCAAAAATTTCAACAACGAACCGCCGGTGAGAAAACTTACCGGCGGTTCGTTGTTGCACCCGGTTTTTAGTGGAGAGTGGAGAGTTGCAGGCGCGCCAGCACTAACCACTAACCACTAACCACTAACCACAGCCCTACGGGATAATCGCGTTTTGAATTTCTGTCCAGGGACCTTTTGAGCCGGCGTTATTTTCCCAGCGGCCGGCAAAGTAAATTGTTTTGCCGCGGTCGTAGCCGGTGAAGGAGAGGCGCAGCGGCGTGTGGGTGGCAAATTCGCTGTGGGTTAATTCCGACCAGTCCACAGGGGCGGCGTCGGCAATGACCCAGCGGAATTCAAGCCCGTGGATGCCTTTTCCCTTGGCGTGTCCTGTTTCGTCTTTATTGCGGAAATGAAATTCCATTACTGCCGGCGCGGGCAGCGAGAAGGTCAGTTCCGGCTCGCCGGTGGGGTCGGGCGAGGGGGTGGGTTTCTTGTCGTGTACCGGCAGTCCCATTGCGATAAGGTCGTCGCCGGTTACCGACGGGTTGTGTTCCAAATGCCCTTGGATAAAGGGGCGCAGCACGGCTTCGAGGGCGGCGCGGGCTTCGTCCCGCTTTTTGATGGCGGCGGAAGTGCGCGTGTCGGGGTTTTCGGACACAGCCACTGCCGCATCGAACGCTGCAATGAGCGGGTCTAAGGCGGCGACGGCGGCGATGGGAACATTCCACCGCGCGCAGTTAGCCGTTGCATACGCGTAAATAATGTGAACGAGGTTTTGGAATGCCAAAACGTTGGACGGAAGGTAATCATTTTTTGCCATAAGTTATGTTTTTTTAATGGGTTATTTTGCCTGTATTACAAAAATGGGTTTCCCCTGTGTGGACAGCGTATTTCCCTGTGGAAGAAAGGTTTTTTCCTGTGAAAACAAACCTTTTCCCCGCAGGGGAAAGGTTTTCCCCCACAGGGGAGAGGTCGTCCCCCACAGGGGAAAGGTTTTCCCCCACAGGGGAAAGGTTTTCCCCCACAGGGGAAAGGTTTTCCCCCACAGGGGAAAAGTTTTCCCCCACAGGGGAAAGGTTTCCCCCCACAGGGGAAAGGTCGTCCCCCACAGGGGAAAAGTTTTCCCCCACAGGGGAAAAGTTTCCCCCACAGGGGAAAGGTTTTCCCCCACAGGGGAAAAGTTGTGTTCCCTGCAAAAATATATATGCTGTGTGGGAAAAAGGTTGCCGGCTATTAAAAACCCCAAAAACCGGAAAGTTTCCGGTGCGCGTGTGCATTTTTTTTCCGCACAAAAACTGGAACAGGCGCCCGCCGATGGCTGCGGCGCCTGTTTTTACCC
>JAITKG010000148.1 GCA_031278495.1 Prevotellaceae bacterium
TTGTTTGAGAATGGTCAAAAGTAGTATCAATAAAGGTAAACATGTAATTACCGCCTGCTGTCTATGGCTGCAAATGTACAAAAAAAAGGCTGTCGGGCAAAAAATTATTTTATTTGTCGCAGTTGGCGCTTAAATCTTCCCTTTGCCTGCTCATTTTTTTCCCTCGCTGTTTTCTTAAAAGAATTTCTTATTTTTGTAGCTTTGAAAAACGCCGGTCATGCGGTAATTTGAAAAGTATGTTGAATTATATTTGGGTTGGATTTTTTTTAGTGGCGTTCGTGGTGGCGGTCTTTCAGTTTGCTTTGGGCGATACGGGCGTTTTCGGGCGAATGATGGACAGTTTATTGGAGATGCCGCGCATGGCGGTAATGGATATTGCATTGCCGCTGGCAGGCATCATGACCTTGTGGTTGGGCTTTATGAATATCGGCGAACGCGCCGGCGCCGTGCGGTTTTTATCGCGCCTTGTAGAACCGTTTTTCTCCAAATTATTTCCCGATATCCCCAAACATCATCCGGCGCCGGGGCAAATACTGATGAATTTTTCGGCAAATATGTTGGGATTGGATAATGCCGCTACCCCGCTTGGGCTAAAAGCCATGAGCAGTTTGCAAGAACTTAATCCGGACAAGAAAACGGCGTCGAATGCGCAAATAATGTTTTTGGCGCTCAACACTTCGTCGCTGACGGTAATTCCGGTAAGCATCATTGCACAACGCGCTATACTCGGCGCAATGAACCCTACCGATGTGTTTATACCGATTCTCATCGCTACCTATGTTTCGTCCCTTGCCGGATTGATATTTGTTTCCGTCAAACAAAAAATCAATTTATTTCATCCAACCGTATTGGCATGGATTGGCGGCATCACTGCCGGATTAGCTTTATTGGTGGGCTATTTCACTACTTTAACGCAAGAGCAAATGAGCGCGGCGTCTTCCCTTATCAGCAGTTTGGTATTGCTGGTTTTGGTTATCGGTTTTATGGCGGGCGCGCTGCTGAAAAAAATAAATATCTTCGACGCCTTTATTGACGGCGCAAAGGACGGCTTTCGTGTCATTATAAAAATTATTCCCTACTTGGTGGGAATGCTGGTAGGCATTGGAGTGTTCCGCGCTTCGGGCGCAATGGATTTATTGACCGGCGGTCTTGCATGGTGCGCTGCCGGCGTGGGGCTGGACACGCATTTTATCGACGCCTTGCCTACGGCATTCATGAAGCCTTTGAGCGGTAGCGGCGCCCGCGCTATGATGATAGAAAGCATGTCTGTTTATGGCGCCGATAGTTTTGTCGGTCGCTTGTCGTGCCTGTTCCAGGGGGCGGCAGATACTACTTTTTATATTGTGGCATTATATTTCGGCGCTGTTGGTATCAAACGCTCCCGCTATGCTATTAGCGCCGGACTGTTTGCCGACCTGGCAGGCGTTATTGCCGCCATTGTAGTAGCATACCTCTTTTTCGGATAACTCTTAATTCCGTATCTTTGTAATGTCCTTTACAAAGAAGATATGCCGGGAACAACAAATATCCGTTTTTTCCGCTGCCGGTTTATTTTTTTATTTGCGTTTATTTTGCCTATGGCGTTACAGGCGCAGGTAAAGACGACCATCACGGGAACAGTATCCGATGCGGAAACCGGAGAAGCATTGCCGTTCGTATCCATTACTTCCGGCGATACGGCTGCGACGCCTGTGGCAATTACCGATGCGCAAGGACGCTACCGGATTGTTACGGCAACGCCTCCCGATATTATCCGCTTTGAGATAGTCGGCTATGAACCGGCGGTGCGGAGAACCGGGCGCGGCGTGACGCAATCTATCAATGTCGATTTGGAGCACAGCCGCACGCGCTTAAACGAGGTGGTGATTAAAAGTAAACGGACAAAGTACCGTAAAAAAGACAACCCGGCGCTGGAAATGATTCGCAAAGCCATTGCACGGAAAGCCCAAAACAGGATAGAACAGTTCGATTATTACCAATTTCAAAAACACGAAAAAACGCTGTTTGCCATTGCCAATATCCCCGACAGCGTCCAAAAAACAGGGTTATTCAAACTCGTGCCGTTTCTTTTTGACAGCGCCGACACTTCAAAACTTACCGGCAAACGTTACCTGCCTTTTTATATGGGCGAAGTGCTGTCGGAACATTACTACCGCCGGCAGCCCGAAACATCAAAAACGTATATCACGGCGCAACAGAATGTGGAAGTCAGCAAATTTCTGGAGATGGAAAGCCTGGATGTGGTGATACGCCGCGTGTTCGGCGAAACGGACATTTATGACAACACTATTTACCTGCTCGGCAACCGGTTTATGTCGCCGCTGTCGCCGCTGGCAACAGGGTTCTACAAGTTTTTCATTGCCGATACGGTAGAAGTGTCTGGGGAACCGTGTTATGAATTGTATTTTACGCCGCAGAATGCCATGGATTTCGGGTTTCGCGGTAAATTATTCCTTACCGCCGATTCGGCGTATGCGGTGAAGCGGGTGGAGTTGCGGCTCACGCCCGCCACGCAGGTAAATTTCGTAACCGATTTGCTGGTTGAGCAGGAATTTGCAAAGCTCGACAGCGCATGGGTATTAAACAAAGACTGTACGACTGTTGAATTTTCGTTGATAGGAAAATCCTTTGTATCGTTCCACGGCAAGCGGGTGAACACTTTCAAGGACGTCGCATTTAATATCCCGCAACCCGACAGCGTATACGGCGGCTTATCGCCCATTGTCCGCATGAACGGCTTTGACGCTCGCGACGAACACTACTGGGCAACGCACCGCCCGGATACGCTGACCGGAAAGGAAGGGAAAATTTATACGTCATACCGGCAGTTGGAAAAAGTAAAACGCTACACATTTACCCGCGACCTGCTGCTGGCGCTGGCAGAGGGCTACGTGGAGGCAGGGTGTGTGGATATTGGTCCCGTCGAGAATACGGTTAGTTTTAATTCCGTCGAAGACGTCCGCTTGCGGATAGGCGGAAAAACCAACGGGAAATTTCACCGGCATTTGTTTCTGGAAGGATTTGTAGCTTATGGAACACGCGACAAGGCGTGGAAATACAATGCTTCCGTGATGTACTCATTCAACCGGAAAAAGAACCACCCGTGGGAATTTCCGGTAAATTTGTTGACGGTTACTTATGAATACAACACGCAAATTCCCGGTCAAGGCTACCGCTACGGAAGCAGCGACCGCCTGTTTATTTCCATTGGGCGGGGCAAGACGGAAAAAATGACCTTCGACCGGAAATTTGAAATCAGCTACCGGAAAGAAAATAACAGCCATTTCGGTTATACTTTTATTTTCAATCATACGGAACAGCGACCGCTTGCCGAACTGCATTTCGTTACTGCCGGCGGAACAGCGTACCATTCCTACGTTGCCACTTCTTTCGGCATAGACCTTCGTTTGTCGCCCGGCGAGCGGTTTTTCCAGTGGCAGCGCAACCGCTATCCGCTAAATCCCGAAGCGGCTGTTTATACGCTTCGTTACAAAGCGGCTATTGCCGGCTTGTGGGGCGGCGGCTACACGTTTCATCAACTCGAGGCGGGATTTGCGAAACGCTGGTATCTGGCGGGCTATGGTTATTTGGATGTATCATTGGGGGCGGGGAAAATTTTTAACCGTGCGCCGTTTCCTTCGCTTTTTGTAGCGCAGGCGAACCAGGGGTTTGCATTTCAGGAAGAATCGTTCAATACCATGCGCTACTTTGAATTTGTGAGCGATCAATATGTAGACATGAAATTAGTTTATTCGCTCAATGGTTTTTTATTTAACCGTATCCCGCTGGTCAAAAAATTGCGGTGGCGCGAACTCATTACTTTCAAAGTTTTGTATGGCAAGGTAAGCGCTCGTAATATTCCCGACGCTACCAACGGATTGATGCTGTTCCCCCGCGACGCCGCCGGAAATTTGACGACGTTTGCGTTGGGCGCGCAGCCTCTTATGGAAGCCGGCGTCGGCATTGACAATATTTTCTCGTTCCTCCGGATTGATGTGATAAAACGCCTAAACTACCTTGACCATCCCGGCGTCCGCGAGTGGACGGTAAAAGCGGAACTGCGGTTTGCTTTCTAAGCGGCAGCAGGCAGTTTGGAGCCGCCACTGCCTACTGCGGCTGAAAACAGCAGTTGGATTTGTATGCCTTCAGGGTATTTTTCATCAACGATACGATAGTCATGGGACCTACGCCGCCGGGAACCGGCGTGATGTAACTGCACTTGGGGGCGACCTCATCGAATTTTACATCGCCCAAGAGGCGGAAGCCGCTTTTATTGGCTGCCGGCACACGGGTAATGCCGACGTCCACCACTACCGCGCCTTTGCGCACCATATCGCCTTTCAGAAATCCGGGAATACCCAAAGCCGCGACAATGAGGTCAGCCTGCAAACAAATTTCTTTCATGTTTTTTGTGCGGCTGTGGCAGAGGGTTACCGTGCAGTCGCCGGGACAGGCTTTTTGCGAAAGCAGGTTGGCAACAGGGCGTCCCACAATGTTGCTGCGACCGATGACTACGCAATTTTTGCCGGAAGTTTCTATTTTGTATCGTTCGAGTAAATCCATAATTCCCGCCGGCGTGGCAGGCACATACGCCGGTAGCCCAATCACCATGCGACCTACATTCATCGGATGAAAACCGTCTACGTCTTTTTCCGGCGCAATGGCTTCAATAATTTTTTGTTCGTTGATATGTCCCGGAAGCGGCAACTGTACAATAAACCCGTCTACCGTATCATCGGCGTTCAGTGCGGCAACGGTTGCCAGTAAATCCGCTTCGCTAATAGCCGCCGGCAAGCGCAGTACCCGCGATGAAAAGCCTGCTTCACGGCAGGTTTTTTCTTTGTTGTTTACATACGTTTCACTCGCGCCGTCATTGCCAACCAGCACCGCCGCCAATTGCGGCGCGCGTTTACCGGAAGCCAGTAACTGCGCTACTTCCGCCGCTATTTCTGTTTTAATTTCCGCCGCCGTTTTTTTCCCGTCCAATAATATTGCTTGCCTTTCAAAAGGAAGGGAATGTCCGTTTAATGTTGTTGTAGTATTCATCTGCTCGCGTATTTACTTATTTGCGGAAGCGGATTGCAAAAGCCGGGAATTATCTCCGCATGCCCTGCATGGCGCGCATCCTGTGCTGTATTCCACCGCCGCCGCCGCCCGCAGATTTCATCATCCTGCGCATGTCTTCGAACTGTTTCACCAAACGGTTTATTTCTGCAATGCTGGTGCCGCTCCCTTCCGCTACCCGTTTGCGGCGGCTGCCATTGAAAATAGCGGGGTCATTACGTTCCTGCGGCGTCATTGACTGGATAATGGCTTCAATGCGTTTGAATGAATCATTATCTATATTCACATCTTTAATCGCTTTGCCTACGCCGGGTATCATCGCCGCCAGGTCTTTGATATTACCCATCTTTTTTAGCTGCTGGAGTTGCTGATAAAAATCGTCGAACGTGAATTGCCCTTTGGCTAATTTCTTTTGCAGTTTGCGCGTTTCTTCTTCATCAAATTGTTCCTGCGCTTTTTCTACCAAACTCACAATGTCGCCCATGCCGAGTATACGGTCGGCCATGCGGTCGGGATGAAATACATCCAACGCTTCCGGTTTTTCACCGGAACTCACAAACTTCAATGGTTTGCTCACTACCGCACGGATAGAAATAGCTGCGCCGCCGCGCGTATCGCCGTCTAATTTGGTCAATACGACGCCGTCGAAATCCAGGCGTTCATTAAAAGCCGCCGCCGTATTCACAGCATCCTGCCCGGTCATGGCGTCGACCACAAACAAAGTTTCACCCGGATCAACAGCTTTTTTCACCGCAGCAATTTCCTGCATCATTTCTTCGTCCACCGCCAAGCGGCCGGCGGTATCGACAATCACCGTATTGAACCCATTCGCTTTGGCATGTTTAATGGCATGCTGTGCAATTTGCACCGGATTTTTATTTTCGTCTTCTGCATATACCGGCACGGCGATTTGCGAACCCAGCGTTTTCAACTGCTCAATAGCGGCAGGGCGGTACACGTCGCAGGCGACCAACAGCGGTTGGCGGCCTTTCTTCGTTTTCAGGTGCAACGCCAGTTTGCTGGAGAAAGTAGTTTTACCGGAACCCTGCAATCCGGCAATAAGTATCACCGAAGGGGAGCCTTTCAGGTTAATGTCGGCGGCTTGCCCGCCCATTAACGCCGCCAGTTCGTCGCGCACAATTTTGGTCATCATCTGTCCGGGGCGCACGGATTTAAGCACGTTTTGCCCCAAGGCTTTTTGCTTTACTTCGTCGCAAAAAGTTTTGGCGACTTTGTAACTCACGTCGGCATTGAGCAACGCTTTACGGATATCTTTCAGCGTCTCGGCGACATTCACTTCGGTGATGCGTCCTTCGCCTTTCAGCAGCTTAAACGCCCGTTCCAACCTGTCGGATAAATTTTCGAACATAATATTATCGGCAAAATAATTTGCGAAGATACAAAAATTCAAGCAAAGCCCGGCAAAAAACTACACTTACCGTGGATTTATTTGAAAAAAAGTTGTAATTTTGCAAACTTATATGTCAAAAGCATGAAAAAAGTTTTATTACGGAACGGGCTAATACTTTCTTTCTTCCTGTTATCTTCGTGCGTGGACAATCTCGACCGGGTGCGCATAGATAATTACGGGTTGGAAGATGTTGCTTTTGTCGGCGCGTCCAAAGTAAAGATGAACGTTTCGATAAAAGTTTATAACCCTACCGCCAAAAAATTAACGTTGCAACATGCGGCGTTTGACGTGCTGGACGACGATGCGGTCGTAGCCCGCATGCACTTAGTTGAAACAGTGGAAATACCCGCATCTTCCGACGGTTATTATGCGCTTCCTGTGGAGTTGAACATTACGAATATGCTGGCGTTGCTTACCGGCGACATAGATTTAAATAATCTGCAACTGGATAAATTGCTTGTGAGCGGTTCGTTGCAAATGAAAGCAGGCTTGTTACGCAAGACCATCACCGTCCGGAACAAGACTATTGGACAGTTGCTAAAAGAACTATAAAGTGATGAAAAAAATAACCGTACTATTGTTTGCTTGCCTTGCCGCACTAAGCGCATGGGCGCAGGAAGATATTTTCCGTTCGGTGCAGTCCGGCGGCCATGTGGTCATCCGGCAAAGCGATGAAATAGAAAATGCGGTGCTCGGTCATATTGCACGAAACCGCTACAAGAAAAACAGAGGCTACCGTATCCGTATATTTTTCGATAACGGGCAAACAGCGCGGCAGGAATCCTCTGCGATAGAGCAGGCGTTTAGCGAACGTTATCCGGCGGTGCCGGTGTACCGCGAATTTGACGACCTGTACTACAAAGTAGCTGTAGGCGATTTCCGCAGTAAAACCGACGCCATGCAGTTTTTGGAAAGTATCCAAAAAAATTATCCGTCAGCGTTTATTTTTTCGGACAACATAAATTTCCAGCGTACTTTACATCCGGAAGAATCAGGAATTAAGTATGCCGGCAACTAACAACCTGTGACTACTGACTTATGACTTACGGCTTACGACTAAATATTGGGGATGTTTTGGTTTTGACAGCAAATTGAATCGGAATGTAAGCATGCCGGGCGTTGTATGGTGGCCCGTAAATCCCAACATGCAAGCCATAACTGGCGAAAACAATTATGCACTCGCTGCGTAGTCTGCCAAGCACACTACCTTAATCCTGCCGGCCAAGGCTGCCGGTACGACGAGTATCCCGCCGGAGCGTTCCGCTCTTTAACTTCCGGCATACGGGGTATCAACCATTAAGAGATAGCCGCGCTGACGCTTCTACCGCCCGGCGAAATTTTAGAAGCTAAGAACGATGTATAGGCGTTTGCGCCCGGCACCGTTACGAAAACCAATCGCAAGCTAAGCATGTAGAAAGCATTTGGATGATTTGTTTGGACGCGGGTTCGATCCCCGCCATCTCCACAAAAGTGAAATCAGGCAATTTTATTCAAAATTGCCTGATTTCTTTTAATCTAAAAAACAGTCTTTTAAAAGAAAAATACTTACTTGTAGGGTTGGATAAATTTTCGTAATTTTGCAAAATGTGATACATTTGTGATACTTTAAACTTAAAATTGTGATACAATGAATAAACTTTCTTACTCTTTCGTTTTCAATCGTCGGCATAAAAAATTATCGCCTGATGAACGAGCTCCGGTGCATCTCGAAGTATATTTTTCCCGTGCCATTCGGAAATGGATTTCAACCGGCGTTGAAATAGAAGCTCGATTTTGGGATGCTAAAACCGGTTTACCAAGCCGGAAGCATCCAAACTATACAGGTTTATATCAACTCCTGAATAACAAAAAAAATGATATTGAAAATTATGAATTAAGTTTAATAAATCAAGGAGGCGAGCTTACGCCGGATTTATTCAATAGTTTCATGGATGGAACAAAAGATAAATTTATTGCATTTTCAGAAAATTTTATCGAAGATGAATTCAAATTCAAACGCATTAGCAAAAAGTCGAAAACAAAATACAGATCAAATCTTTGCATTTTCAGAAAAGCGATGGGTGGGGATATAAATTTTTCTGATATTAACGAGTCACTTATAAATAAATTAGACTTGTATTTTTCAGAACAGGGATATGAACAAACCACGATTGGCAAATTTCATACTGTGATGAAAAAATTCATCAGAATAGCAGAACGCAATGGTTTCATAAAAAAGAATCCATATTTAAATTACAAAATAAATATGGGACAGAGCGAGCGAGTAAACCTTGAACCGGAAGAGTTGCTTCACTTGGAGAGCCTCGACAGACAAATGATATCGGTAAATTTAAGCGAAATTCTAGACCGCTTTCTGTACAGTTGCTATACTGGCATAAGGATTGGCGAAAGTATTTTGTTATCTAAGGATAAAATTAAAAAAACAGTTGATGGACTTGTCGTCGAATTTATCACGGAGAAAGGTAAGGGTGTTCGTATTGTGCATCACTTGCGCCATTTATTTGATGGTAAACCCGAAAAAATCATACAAAAATACCTTGATCGGTATCCGAATATCGACACTATTTTTCCGAAAATATCCGAACAGGAAATAAACCGGAGTTTAAAGACATTGGCTTATATGGCAGGGATAA
>JAITKG010000183.1 GCA_031278495.1 Prevotellaceae bacterium
GCGCTCTTAACTTAGCTCATAGTTCTTAACTTTTTTTTGTATCTTCGCAACTTAATTCAAAACTAAAAAATAAACAAAATGAAATTAGTAGCATTTTTACAGGCGGCAGGCGAAGCAGCCGCACAAACAGGCGCTCCGGCACAACAGGGAGCAGGTGGTCTCTTCGGCGGAAATAGCGGATTTTTAATTATGATGCTTTTGCTGTTCGTAGTCATGTATTTTTTTATGATACGACCGCAACAAAAGAAACAGAAAGAACTGCGCAAATTCCGTGAAAGTTTGCAAAAAGGCGATAAAGTCGTGTCGTCAGGCGGTATCTACGGAACGATTGTAGAATTGAAAGACCACTATGCCCTGGTCGAAGTAGATCAAAACGTGAAAATACGCATTGACAAAAGCACTATCCTGAAAGATATGTCGGACATGCCGCAGGCAAAGTAACGCATTGCTTATAGCAGCACACGCGGTAACCTTGCAAAAACATACGATATGAAGTTACCCATTTTTAAAAATGTATTCAACAAAAGGACGGGGGTATTTTTTATCTTTGTGTTGATTGCTTCGTTTGTTTGGTTAATGAACAGGCTGTCCAACGAATACCGCGCCAACCTGCAATTGGAGGTATGCGTTTACAGCAGCACCAATGACAAAACGCCGCACCTCTGTTCCGACGGCGTATTGCCGATAACTGCCCGCACCAGCGGATTCAATATCCTGAAACAACGGTTATCGAAGCCGCCCGTAGAGGTGATTGACCTGAAAGACCAGCCGGTGCGGAAAACAAACGCCAATCGTTATTACCTGCTCGTAAACGACATCAAACAATTGCTGGACGACGAAATACGCATAGAGTTTTTTGCAAAAGACACCTTATTTTTCACCGGCGTGAATACAAATGATTTTTTGGAAAACATCAATGAAGAGAGATTAAGTGATTAGGTGATTAAGAAATTAAGAGATTAAGAAATTAAGAGATTAAGACTGCTTAAACACCTAATAACTTAAACACTCAATCACCTAATCACCTAATAACTTAATCACCTAATCTCTTAATCACTTAATCACTTCAAATGGCATATTTCGTAGGTTTAACGGGGGGCATTGGCAGCGGGAAAACGCTGGTGGGAGAAGTTTTTTCAACTATGGGAGTGCCTGTGTTTAATGCCGACGAAGAAACCAAAAAATTGTACGACACTGATGCCGCACTGCGAACACAACTGATAAATTTATTGGGAACGGAAATATACGACGGCAGTAAATTACGCCGCAAACTCATGGCGGAGCGGATTTTTGCGGAGGAAACACTGTTGGAAAAAGTAAATGGCCTGGTGCATCCGGTGGTTGCCGGGTGTTTCCGGACGTATGCGGCGCAACAAAACGCGCCTTATGTACTCATGGAATCGGCGATATTGATGGAAAGCGGCATTGCTTCCATGATGCGGAAAACAATAGCGGTAACCGCTCCTGAAACCCTCCGGTTGCAACGGGTACAACAGCGCGACGGCTTGCCGGAAGAAACCGTTCGCCTGCGCATCCGGCAACAATGGACGGACGAACGGCGAAATGCGGCAGCAGACTTCATCCTTGTGAACGACGGGAAACAAGCCATACTGCCCCAAGTAATAACCATACACGAAAAGTTGATGTGCCGGTGTGTAGATGTGCTGATATAATAATTAAAAATACTTTTAACAAACATAATTTATAACTCATAATTATCATGGTTGATTTACAAAAAATATTTGCTATTACCGGCTATCCCGGTTTATTTCGCCACCTTTCGCAAGGGAGGAACGGCATTATTGTAGAATCCATGTTGGACGGGAAACGTATGAATGCCGGCGGTTCCATGCGCGTTACAGCATTGTCCGACGTAGCGATTTACACCGACACGGAAGAACTCCCCTTGCGCGATGTGCTTGTAAAAATCAAGGAAAAACAAAACAGCGCGGCTGCCATTGACCATAAATCGGCGCCGGATGTATTGCGGAAATACTTTGAAGAAGTCTTGCCCGGCTACGACCGCGAACGCTTCTACCCGTCGCACATGAAAAAAGTGCTGGAATGGTACAACCTGCTGCAAAAAAACAACCTGCTCGACTTCGAAAAAGAAGAAGAAAACACTAACCCGCCCGCTTAAATCTTGAAATCTTTAAATCTTGAAATATTAAAATCATGAAAAAACTATTACGTGAATCCAAAACGGCACGGTGGGCAGTGCTGCTGTGCCTTGCGCTCCCGATGTTTGCATCCTATTTCTTTGACGACATGTTTTCGATGGTCAGCCAGATTTTTAACAATCCAGAATTGTTGGAGCTGGGCTGGGATTCTGAAGACTATGGCTTCTATGGCGGCGCCTATTCGTCGCTTTGCGTCTTCGGCGGGTTAATCATCTGCGGGATGCTGCTCGACAAATGGGGCGTCCGTTTTACGGGAACATTATTTGTAACGTTGATGGTCGGCGGGGCGCTCATCGTCGCCTATGCCTTGTCGCCGGCGTTTTCCGGCAGTATACTTGCCGGCTTTATCGGCAACACGTTGGGATTTGCAAAACCATCGCTGGCGGCGGCTTATGCGGGATGCGCATTGTTCGGGCTGGGCAGCGAAATTGCCGGCGTGGCGGTAACAAAATCCATTGCAAAATGGTTTAAAGGAAAAGAAATGGCTTTAGCCATGGGATTGCAATTATCCCTCGCGCGCTTGGGAACAGCCATTGCCCTGCTGCTCGCGCCGATGGTGATTACCGTAAAACAGAATACCTGCTTGCCGTTGCCGGAATCGAACGACATGTCGGAAATCGGGTTGTTCCTGCTGCTGGTGGGCTTTGTAACGTGGTTTGTGTTTATTTCGTTCGACAAAAAAATGGATAAACAAACGGCGGCAGCCAATGCGAACAACGCCGGCGAAGAAGATAAATTCAAATTCTCGGACATCGGAAAAATACTTACCAACAAACATTTTATACTTATTTCGTTTTTGTGCGTATTTTTTTATTGCTGTATCAATTCCTTCAAACGCTTTGCTGCCGCCATACTTGTACCGCGTTTCGGCGAAGTCGCCATTTCCCTGTTTGGCGTGGAATTCCAAACCTCGTCAATCATGATGATTTTGCTGCCCATTTTTACGATAGTGTTCACGCCCCTGTTTGGCTCGGCGATAGATAACAGGGGAAAAGCCACCAAATGGCTGCTCATAGGTTCGGTGGTGGTGCTTTGCGCGCACCTTATCATTGCATTTGCGCCACAGGTACAGCTTTTCGGGTTTATAGGGCTGTCGCTGCTGGGAGTGGGCTACTCGCTGGTGCCGGCTGCCATGTGGCCGTCCGTAACGAAAATAGTTCCCGAAAGCAAGTTAGGCACTGCCTATTCGCTTATTTTTTGGATTCAAAATATCGGTTTAATGTCCGTGCCGGTAGTGATTGGCAAAATCTTTAAGTCGGTAGATACGCCGGCAGCCGCCGTACCCTATGCCGAAATGGTATTCATTACGTTGGCGTGCATTGCCATTATCATTTCCCTGATATTGAAAAAATCTTCGCAAAAACATCCCGAATTGCAATTAGACGCCCCCAATAAAGAGGATTGACGGTTGAATGTGCTAATGTGTTTAATTGTTTAATGTGAATAATTTCGTTGAAAGTTGAAAATGGCTGGCGCGCCGGCTAATTCATAATTCTGCACAGGATGCCCCAACAATCAGGCGGCGGGTATTTCGCCTGCTTTTTGTTATGTCCTGAAAAAAGTTGACAGGTTAATGTGATTTTTATTTGTTAATTTTTTATTCATTTTTTATTCATTGTTTTCTTGGCGCGCATCCGCTAATTGAATTCCCGTAAAAAATTTTTACAAAAAAATATTTGTACTTTTGCACAATAGTAAATGAAAAATAAAACAGCTATGGTATCAGCTCAGGAAATCCGGCAAACGTTTCTTGCTTTTTTTGAAAATAAACAACATGCTATTGTTCCCTCCGCGCCGATGGTGGTGAAGAACGACCCTACGCTCATGTTTACCAATGCGGGAATGAACCAGTTCAAAGACTGGTTTCTGGGTAATACGCCGCCTGCACATCTGCGCGTGGCAGATACGCAAAAATGCCTGCGCGTAAGCGGAAAGCATAACGATTTGGAAGAAGTAGGACACGACACCTACCATCACACCATGTTTGAAATGCTTGGCAACTGGAGTTTTGGCGATTATTTCAAGGAAGAAGCGATTGCGTGGGCATGGGAATTACTGGCGGAAGTATTTAAAATAGATAAAAACCGCCTGTATGTTACGTTTTTCGAGGGTGATGCTGCCGAAAATTTAACCGCCGATGAAGAAGCATGGCGCTGTTGGAAACAATGGATACCTGCCGAACGCATTTTGCGCGGCTCGCGGAAAGATAATTTTTGGGAAATGGGCGATGTGGGACCTTGTGGTCCGTGCAGTGAAATACACGTAGACTTGCGGAGCGATGAAGAACGGCAAACTACCGACGGCGCTGCACTGGTGAATAAAGGGCATCCGCTGGTGGTAGAAATATGGAATTTGGTGTTTATCCAATACAACCGCAAGGCGAACGGCAGCCTTGAACTGTTACCGAAAAAACATGTGGATACCGGCATGGGCTTTGAGCGGCTTTGCATGGCGCTGCAAGGAAAGCAAAGCAATTACGATACGGATGTATTCCAGCCCGTCATCAAAAAAATTGCCGAATTAAGCGGCAAAACATACGGCGGACGCCAGGACGTTACCGTTGCCATGCGCGTTGTTGCAGACCATTTGCGGGCTTGCAGCTTCTCTATTGCCGACGGGCAATTACCCTCCAATGCAAAAGCAGGCTATGTCATCCGGCGCATTTTGCGGCGTGCGGTGCGTTATGGATACACCTTTTTGGGATTTACCGAACCGTTTATCTGCCGCCTGGTGCCTACATTAGTTGATGAAATGGGCGCCGCCTATCCTGAATTGAGAACGCAACAGGCATTGATAGAACAGGTGCTGCACGAAGAGGAAACAGCTTTCCTGCGCACGTTGGAAACCGGCATCCGCCTGTTGGATTCGGTGATGGAAAAGAATGCGGACAGCAAAATCATCAGTGGCAGGGATGCGTTTCAATTGTACGACACGTTTGGCTTTCCGGTTGATTTGACGGAATTGATGGCACACGAAAAAGGATTCGGTATAAATATGCCGGAATTTGAGGAAGAACTGGCACGGCAAAAACAACGCAGCCGCCATGCCGCTGTCACCGAAGAAGGCGACTGGATAGAGGTGCAACCGGCGGCACAAACCGCCTTTGTCGGATATGATACGACCGCCGCCACAGTAAAAATTGTGCGTTACCGGTTGGTAAAAACAAAGGGTAAAGAACAAGTGCAACTGGTTTTTGACCGCACGCCTTTTTACGGCGAAAGCGGCGGGCAGTCGGGCGATGCGGGTACCATTGATAATGGAAAGGAGTGTATTAAAATTTTTGACACGAAAAAAGAACATCAATTGATTATTCATATTGCCGAAAAATTGCCGAATGATTTGCCGGCAACCTTTACGGCGCAAGTAGATGAAACGCGCCGTCAGGCGATTGCCTGCAACCACACGGCGACGCATCTGTTGCATTATGCATTGCGGAAAGTATTGGGAACACATGTGGAACAAAAAGGCTCGCTCGTGCATCCCGATTATTTGCGGTTTGACTTTTCGCATTTTCAAAAAGTAACCGATGAAGAAATACGCAAAGTAGAGCATCTGGTCAATGAACAAATACGCGCCAATATTTTGCGGGAAGAACATCGCAGCCTGCCGATAGAAGAAGCGCGGGCATTGGGCGCTATTGCCTTGTTCGGGGAAAAATACGACGCCAAAGTGCGCGTTATCCGTTACGGTGAGTCTATCGAATTGTGCGGCGGCACACACGTACACGCCACCGGCGACATCGGTTTTTTCCGTATCATCAGTGAAAGCGCAGTAGCTGCCGGCGTTCGGCGGATAGAGGCAGTATCGGCTGCCAAAGCGGAAGCGTTGATAGACCAGTTACAGGATATGATAAAGAGTGTGGGAACATTCTTTAATAATTCGCCGAACTTAGTGGATGCTATCCGGAAAACCATTGCCGATAATGCAGATTTGACAAAACAAGTACAGGATTTCGTTGCAGAACGGGTAACACGATTAAAAGAGCAGTTACAAAAACACCTGCAAACAATAAACGGTTTCAACGTAGCGGTGTTGCCGGTTGCCGTAACGCCGGAAATACTGAAAAACCTTGCCTTCCAGATACGCGTCATGCAGTCCAACATAGTGTTTATAGGAGGCGCCGTGCAAAACGATAAACCCATGCTCATCGTATCGCTTTCGGACGACTTGGTAGAAAAAGGCTTGAACGCATCCAATATTGTAAAAGAAGCAGCCAAAGAAATGGACGGCAGTGGCGGCGGCCAGAAATTTTTAGCCACAGCCGGCGGTAAAAAAATGGAAAATTTGCAGGCTGCTATCAACAAAGCCATTCATTTATTATCGCAATAATTAAATCATAAGTGCACTGTTAAATTGATTTGTTGTATATTTCCATGATATACCTATTCTATTTTAAAAGATGGCGTCTATTTTAAAATAAACGATTTTTACATGAAAAAAATTGCCTGTTACTTTATTATTTTATTATTTCCCTTTGCTTGCCTTGCACAGCAGGCAAAGCAGGATGACCTTGCCATGTTCTACAACCTCGAAAATCTTTTTGACCCCGTCAAAGATTCTACTATTAACGATAACGATTTCCTGCCGGGCGGACGCTATGGGTGGACATGGTCAAAATTGAGAACAAAAATCAATGCCATCGCTAAAACCATTATAGCTGCGGGAAATGGCAATCATCCTGCGTTAATTGGCGTGTGCGAAGTGGAGAACCGCTACGTGCTGAAAAGGTTGATAGAACACACGCCGCTGGCAAAAATCGGGTACGATATTGTTCACCGCGATTCGCCCGACCCGCGCGGGATTGACGTGGCATTGCTTTACCGCACCGACCATTTTACGGTACTGCATTCCGCATGGTTCAAGGTATGCTATGAGAGCGGGAATTGCCGCACACGTGAAATTTTGTATGCCAAAGGCGTATTACACGAATTGGATACATTGCATATTTTCGTCAATCACTGGCCGTCGAAATTGGGCGGGGCGGCGCAGTCGGAGCCGCGCCGGATACGGGCGGCTGAGACTTTGCGGGGCATTACCGATTCTATTTTTTGTACCAACCCACAGGCGAATATACTGGTGATGGGCGATTTCAACGATACTCCCGATAGCCGCCCGGTGGTAGATGGCTTGCGGGCGGTGAGCGATACCGCCTGCCTTACCTGCCTGCATAACCTGATGTTGCCGCTTGCCTTGCGTGGCGAGGGCTCTTTGAAATACCAAAAAAACTGGGAACTGATAGACCTGTTTTTTATATCGGGAAATTTATTGGACAAAAATGCGCCGGTTTATTGCGAGCCAACAGAAGCTAAAATATTCCGCGCAAACTTTCTGTTGATATCCGACGAAAAATTTCTCGGCGATAAAGTGCGCCGTACGTATGATGCCGGTAAATACAAAGGCGGCGCAAGCGACCACTTGCCGGTATTATTGCCAATAAAACATGCTTATTAGTGTAATGGGAAAAGGAGCGTTATAACTTCGCAAAATAATTTTTGAAAAGATGAATACAATTGGTAACAACAGGGGCATTTCCGTATTTCCCGAAAGGGGCGTTCGTGCAAAAAAATCGTTGGGACAGCATTTTTTGCATGACGCCGCCATTGCGCAACGCATAGTGGAAAGCCTTTCGGGAAACGCCGGAACGGCGCTGGAAGTTGGTCCCGGAATGGGCGTCCTTACGGCGTTATTATTGCAACGAACGGATATTGCCACGTATGCCGTAGAAATTGACAAAGAATCGGTGGCGTATTTGCAGGCGCGGTTTCCCGCATGGGGCGGGCGGTTGATTGCCGGCGATTTCCTTGCATTGCCGTTACACGATTATTTCCAGTCGCCTTTTGCAGTTATCGGAAATTTTCCTTACCATATTTCGTCGCAGATTTTTTTCAAAGTATTGGAAAACCGCAACCGGATACCCGAAGTTGTAGGCATGATACAAAAAGAAGTAGCGGAACGGATAGCCTGCCGCGCCGGCAGCAAAACTTACGGCATTTTAAGCGTATTGCTGCAAGCGTATTACCACATCGAATACCTTTTTACGGTGCATGAACATGCGTTTACGCCGCCGCCCAAAGTAAAGTCGGCGGTTATACGTTTAACGAGGAATGCGGTTACGCAATTAAATTGCGACGAACAGCTTTTTGTAAAAGTGGTAAAAGCCACGTTTAACCAACGCCGTAAAGTGATACGCAATTCCATAAAAGCATTGACCGGAACAGTTGCACTGCCGGAACACCGCTATTTTTCTATGCGTCCCGAACAGTTGAACGTGGATGAATTTGTAGAATTGACGCAAATGATAGAACG
>JAITKG010000008.1 GCA_031278495.1 Prevotellaceae bacterium
CAGCCCGGTGGCATTGGTTGGTTGAATTTACTTTCTAATCGCGCCTGCCAGCCCTTCCGGTAAATTCTATTATTTTTTGTATCTTTGCCTGTACCAAAATTTATGTCGCATGGAAACTAATTATACAAATACCGGTAACAAAGACGCCCGCTCCGGTTTTGGCGCCGGGTTGCTTGAAGCAGGAAAGTATAATCCCGCAGTGGTAGCGCTTTGCGCCGACTTGAAAGAATCGGTCAAGATGGATGCCTTTGCAGCGGCTTTCCCCGAACGTTTTATTCAATGCGGCATTGCCGAAGCCAATATGATTAACACGGCTGCCGGACTTGCTTTAAGCGGTAAAATCCCGTTTACCGGAACCTTTGCGGCATTTGCTTCCGGGCGGGTGTACGACCAAATCCGGCAATCGGTAGCGTATTCAAATACGAATGTGAAAATCGCTGCATCGCATGCCGGCATTACCTTAGGTGAAGATGGCGCTACGCACCAAATAATGGAAGATCTCGGATTGATGAAAATGTTGCCGCACCTGACGGTTATCAACCCGTGCGATTACAACCAGACCAAAGCCGCCACACTGGCTGCCGCCGCGTACAAAGGACCGGTATATTTGCGTTTCGGCAGACCGCCGGTACCGAATTTTACGCCCGAGAACCAACCGTTTGAAATAGGCAAGGCGATTACCATGCACGAAGGCGCGGATGTAACAATTTTTGCCACCGGCCATCTGGTCTGGGAAGCGCTGGTAGCTACGCAACAGTTACAGGAAAAAGGTATTTCGGTGGAATTGGTGAATATTCATACGATAAAACCGTTAGACGAGGAAACGGCGTTGCGTTCGGTAGCGAAAACCCGCGCTGTTGTTACGGCAGAAGAGCACCTGCGCAACGGCGGCTTAGGCGATAGCATCGCCCAGTTGCTGGCGCGCCGCCTGCCGACGCCCATAGAATATATAGCCGTTGACGATAAATTCGGACAAAGCGGGAAACCGGCGGAAATGCTGAAAGAATATGGATTGGACAGTGCGCACATCGTAGAAGCCGTAGAGAAAGTAATAAAAAGAAAATTAGGCGAGAATTCATCCACCGTTAATGCGGGAACAATGAAACCACCGTACCTTAAAAACCGTGATTAAGCAGTGACAGATAAAGAACTGGTACAATTATTCCTTGAAAGCGATAACCCCGGTTATGCGTTTAATCTTATTGTTAATAAATATAGGGAACGGCTTTATTGGCATATCCGCAAAATGATTATTTCGCATGACGACACGGACGATGTATTGCAGAATACCTTTATCAAAGCTTGGAATGCCTTGCCGGAATTTCGCGGCGAATCGCAATTGTTTACATGGTTATACCGGATTGCCACCAATGAATCGCTGACCTTTTTGAAGAAGAAACGTACCAAATTTTTCTTGCCTTTGGTAGATGTAGAGCGGCAACTAAGCAATTCTGTCGAAGACGACCCGCACTTCAACGGCGACGCCATACAGAAAAAATTACAGAAAGCAATTTTAAAATTACCCGAAAAGCAACGGGTGGTTTTTAATATGCGCTATTTCGATGAAATGAAATATGAAGACATGTCCGCCATTTTGGACACTTCCGTAGGCGCACTGAAAGCGTCTTATCATCATGCAGTACAAAAGATTGAAAAATTTATGGAAGAATAAATATTAAACCTTTACTAAAAAAAACAGTCAAATTCAACAGCTATGAAACACAGGGTTACACTCAACAGCGAATTACAACACAACCCCTTTGTTGTACCCGAAAATTATTTCGAGACGTTCATCGTACGTAAAAGCATTACGCTTAACAGCGGCTTAAAACAAAACGTATTTGCTGTTCCCGAAGGTTATTTCGATATATTGCAAGAACGCATCACCGGAAACATTGCCCACGCCAAACGGCAATTATCTGTATTACGTTGGCAACCGTTACGTACCCAATTAGCCTTTGCAGCCAGTTTTGCATTGTTAATAAGCATTGGGTATGGCATTTTCGCCTTACTCGGGCATTCCACAGCTACTGCGGAAAAAAGTTATGCCGAATCTTTTTCGAATTACTTGACCCAAATCATTGACGAACCTGTGTTGATCCAAGCTGTAGCCAATAATCATCCGGAGCATAAAAGCAACAAATTGCAACCGATAGTAGTCGAAAGGAACGATGATGCTATTATCCGCTATCTTGCCGACGCCGATGTGAGTTTAAATGATATTGCCGCTACTTACTAAAGAAGGAACACACTATGACAAAAAAATATATCACCCTCCTTTGTTTAGTTTCCGGCTTTTCGGCAGCTACTCCGTTATTTGCACAATCGTATCGCATAGAAGATACCACCCGTTTTATTATCCGCGACCAGCAAGGCAATATTATTGGTTCCAGTATTGGATTTGAATTCCGGCTGGAAGGAAATTCGTATGAAACGAGGATGCAACAAATCCAAAGCTATAAAGTGGCGTTTTTTACCAATACTATAGGGCTTACGCCGGCAGAGGCTGCGCAGTTCTGGCCATTATACAACGAATATTTCAAAAAAAGGGAAGGGCTGATTGACCGGAAAAATAAATTATTGTACCAGCTTTCTTCGCCGCAAACATTGGAATCTGTTTCTGATGGCGAGTTGAAAGCTTTGTTGGACGCTTATATATTGTGTATAGAACAGGATGCAGACTTGCAAAAGGAGTATTATAAAAAGTTTGCCCTTATCCTGCCGTCCAAAAAAGTAGCGTGTTATTACCAAGCCGACCAACTATTTAAAGAAATGTTATTGCAAACCCTTAGCCGGAACAGGTACTAAAAAAACCGGTAAGTAAAACTTACCGGTTTTTCTTTTTTCTAAAAGAAGCGCCCGCGCCGGTCTTGCACATCCGCTGATTTTTCCAAGACGTCATAAAATTCTTGATACCGTTGCATCAAGGTCGTTTGGTCGTATTTTTCCAAGTATTGTTCGCGCGTTCTTTCTTCTTCTATCGTGTATGCCGCACCGGTATAACGGCGCGTTACCGTAAATATATAAGCGCCCAATGAGCCTTTCACCGGTCCGGTTAAAGTGTTCTCCGGCGCGCCAACCACGCTGCCCTGCAATTTCGGTTCCAATCCTGCGCCGCTAATAAAGCTGCTGCCGGCAAAAGAAATATCAGTAGCAGTATTTACCATAAGGTTATTTTTTTCTGCGGTTTCGTCAATAGTCGTTGCGCCGGTAGCCGCTGCTTTCATTTGTTGCGCCAACTGTTCGATTTTTTGTTCTTTCTGCAAAATGCTTTCTATATCCTGTTGAACTTGCTCAAAAGGCAGCGTTCCTTGATTCCGTACAGCCGTTAGCGACGCCACTACAAAATAATTGCCTACGGTCAATACCGACGATACATCGCCTGTTTTCGCTTCATACGCCCACCGCACTAAGTCGCGCGCATTGACGTCGGGCAACGCCGACAAACTTTTTTGCCCTTCATTTAATGAATAGGCAGGCACAACGGTTAAATTTTTTCCGGCGGCCACTTCCCTGAATTGTTCATGGTGCGCGCTTTCAGACGCAAGGTTATTTGCTTCGGAAAAAATAGTTTGATACGTAGCCTTTCCGGGATGAGCGGTTTTTTCTACCATTGCCAATTGCACCATACGTTCTTCCGGGCTGCGGTCGGTCACTTCCACGATGTGTATGCCGAAATTGGTTTCTATTTTCACCAATCTATTTTTGGGAATGACAAAACAGGTATCGTTGAATGCTTTTACCATCATGCCTTGTGTGAACCATCCCAAATCGCCTTCATTGCGGTTAGCGGTCTGGTCGGCGGAATATTGTTGCGCAATATAACCGAAATTTGCGCCGCGGCTTAATACATTTATTAAACTATCGGCTAACCGGTTTCCGGCTTCTTTACTGGCTTCTTGAATGAGGATATGGCGGGCTTTCACAGAGTCGGGCATCATGCGGGAGAGAATGACACGCGCCGTATAAAACGTATTGTTCTCGCGGTAAACCGGAAGAATGTCTTTAACGGTAGCGCGAAACGCAAAGCTATCCAAAGTTGCCGGAAGCTCGTTCTTTTTATAGTACTTGCCGGAAAAAGGCACATCGGAATTGCGCGACACGAAATTACCCAAGTCGTTTACTTTTGTGGTAGAAAATTCATCATAAATTTTTGCCATTGTTTCTTCCGTCCGGCGGATATCTTCGTCCGATGGTTCGACCGGGAAAGCAACCATTTCTATATCGCGTTCATCGGCTGGCTGGGCAAATTGCCTTATATATTTTTTATAATATTGCCGCATCGCCGCATCGCTGATTTGAATGGAAGAATCGCGGGCAGAATTTATGGTTTGCGCTACATAGCTAATATCAACAGTTGTATTCCGGTCGGCTACTTTGCGTTTTAACTCCAGCGAATTGCTATAACGGCTTTGCGTCAATAACGACATATACTTTTCCAGTAATTGGGCGTTGCGCATGCGTTCTTCGCAATATTGCCAATAGGCAGCGCGCGTGCCGGAGGGATCGCTGTTGATGCTGCCGATAAAGTTAAGGACATTCGCCCGGCTGAACGTGCCTTCTTCGCCCCAGAACACGGGGTCGCGTTGTAATACCGGCGAAATAAAACGCCCCTGCGCCAAGTCCACCAATTCTTTGGCGGATATTTCAATGCCGCTTTTTTCATACTGCGGGTTCAAGACTTCTTCCCGGAAAAAATCCTGCCACACCTGATCGTTTATTTGTTCCTGCAATTCTTCGCTCAACGAGCCGCCGCCCGTAAACAACGTGTTTATTTGGACATAATACTCCTGCCGCTTGGTAAAATCCTGGTAAGAAATATTTTTCCCGTTAATTTTCCCGACGTCATTTTGCGAGGAGAACACAGAGCGGAGCGAACTCAACGTATCTGCGTCCACAATGAACGATATCAATGCCAGGCCAATGATTATTGTAATAAACACGCCCATGCGTACTCTGATTTTTTCTAAAACTGCCATTGTATATGTGTTTTAATTTTTTATTGGAGCGCAAAAATAGTAATTTTTTTTGGATTATCGAATTTTTTGTTTAGGGCAATGCAAGAAAAAATGCAAAAATTTCAAAATTTCATAGTAACGCCACTAATTTTGTATTAGTGGCGTTTGCATGAAATGGCATTGATATTATTTCCTTTCGTTATCATAATTACTGTTTTTTTCAATTCCCCCTTTCGGGGTTAGGGGCTTGTTACACCACAAAGTAAATTGTACGAGCATCCCTGTTCGCCGGTAGCTGCGCCGCCGTGTCTGTCCACACCTTCAACGCAGATCCGTCGCGCTGGTTGAGGATGGCCGGTGCAGCATCTTCCGGCGCGGGCGTCCAATCGGTGGGAATGTTACCGTATTCCAACTTAATGTTCCGCACATGCAGCACAACATTATTTCTGTCTATAGACCCATTGTTGTCAAATCTAATACGGGCGGGAGCGACTATTCCATCACCCCATCCTGCAGGCGTTGTTCCTTTCCATACAACCTTTGTCCAACTCTCTGTACTATTAAAATGAATAGCTTCTAAACCGTATTCCGCGTGGTTATCGGGAAGGAAAAACATATCCGGTATTTGTTTTAAGCTATTTATGTTTTCAACTTTTTTAAAAAACTTTTATTATATTTGCATAAATAAAAATTAAAAATGACAATCTTCCTTTCTATATTAACTTTATGGATTTTTTACAAAATATCTTGTAGAAATGATAAAAAACGTGGCTATTCGACACGTTCCAAGCCATTTTTAGACCCTTCTGATTTTTCTTGATTTTTCCGGCTGTTTATTCGCTTCCTGTTCCCTTAACCATTCCAGTTCTTTGAGGCGCATTGCCCATGTTTCGTCGTCCAGGCTGTCGGGCTGGTACTTCCACAGGACGACCCCTTTTGGAGCCGTAACCAGCCCGGAAACGAATACAACTGCAAATACGACTGGCGGACAACCGACAAGCCCGTTTCCAGTGAAACGCCAAAAGACATACCGCCCGCAAAAGGGCTGGACGGAAACCCCGCCGAAACAGGCGAACTGGTAACCGCCCAGCATCCCTACTTTGCCAGGAACACCCATGCGCCGGGATGGGTGGACGATAAAGCCCTCCTGCAACTGCCCAACGACGTATCTTTTGTGCAAAAAACAACCCAAAGCGGCAAAACATACCGGGAGCACCTATTAGTAGATAAGGCAGCCGAAGCCGCTGGTAACCGCGAAATAGCCGCACTATTGCTGGATAACAGGCAAGAGGGTGTGAAATTATTACCTAAAATTCACGCCAAAGAAACAACCCTTCGCGAGCGATATTTCAGTAAAGAATACGTAAAATTGCATCCGACCAGTAACCCGGATGCAGTCATTGACGGTACTATTATTGAGTTTAAGAAAACGAATAAAAATAAATTCATATCACAAGTAGGAATTGCCGCCAAACAGTCTGATGTTATCTTTGTAAGCACAACAGAAATATTAACAGATATAGATATAAAAGAGAAGATAACTAAAATATGGAATATGAATGACAGGAAAAATATAAAGAAAATAATCGTTCATAATGCAGGCGCCATACAAACATTTAATAGACCATAAAAAATAGACACATTGCTGTGCCTACTTTCTTAAAAGAGAGTGTCCCTCTTGCGCAAATAACGGAATTTCTTTTAAGATGCTGCAAAGATACAAAACATTTTTTAAACACCAAATAAAAAACATTTAAATCGTAAAAAAATGACACCGGAACAATTCATTACCTTTTGGTATCCTTGCTATGTTTGGAAAATGTGTTTTTTGTAGTCGGGAAAGTTACCTTTTTACCCAAATTGCATTTGCGCTAATCGCACGCCATAAAAAAAACACGCCTCTTAAAAAGCAAGGCGTGTTGTAGTTTAGGCGGCGACCTACTCTCCCACTTGGTGTAGCAGTACCATCGGCGCGGGCGGGTTTAACTTCTCTGTTCGGGATGGGAAGAGGTGGTACCCCGCCGCTATAGCCACCTGTATTTGACCGGTAAGTTTCTTTAAATCTTTAAACCCTTAAATCTTTAAATCATCCCACCGTTATAAGGTTAAAGAGAAGATATCGTCCATAAGTTTTATTCCTCTTTCCTGAAGAAAAAGCTCTATCGGGTGATTAGTACTACTCGGCTTTGACATTGCTGCCTTTACACCTGTAGCCTATCTACGTGGTAGTCTTCCACGACCCTTCAGGGAATTCTCATCTCGGGGCGAGCTTCGCGCTTAGATGCTTTCAGCGCTTATCTCAACCGTACATAGATACCCGGCCATGCAGTTTAGCACCACAACCGGTTCACCAGCGGTACGTCCATCCCGGTCCTCTCGTACTAAGGACAGACCCCCTCAAAATTCCTGCGCCCACAACAGATAGAGACCGAACTGTCTCACGACGTTCTGAACCCAGCTCGCGTGCCACTTTAATCGGCGAACAGCCGAACCCTTGGGACCTGCTCCAGCCCCAGGATGTGACGAGC
>JAITKG010000021.1 GCA_031278495.1 Prevotellaceae bacterium
AAAGCGTCTTTTTTGCGCTTCGGTAGCACTTTTTTTGAAAAAAATAAAAAAATGTTCAAAACTTGTTTGTAATTTCAAAAATAAATACTACCTTTGCAACCCGTTTTTTCTGCGAAATATAAGTTTCTTATCTGATGTTGAGATGGTTAACAATATTTGGCAAGCGTGTAATAACTGGAAACATGCAGGTAAACGCCGGAAAAACAGGAACACCGAAGCAAAAAGTAAAAAATTTTTAAGGCATAAAACGTTAAAAAGAGATGTTACAACCCAAAAAAACCAAGTTCAGAAGGCAACAAAAAGGCCGTATGAAAGGAATTGCCCACCGGGGTCATGAATTGGCGTTCGGCTCGTTCGGCATAAAAACCCTTGAACAATGTTGGCTCACCGGTCAGCAACTCGAAGCGGCGCGTCAGGCAGTCGTGCGTCATATGAAGCGTGAAGGGCAAATTTGGATTCGCGTGTTTCCCGACAAGCCATTTACCAAGAAACCGGCGGAAGTCCGCATGGGTAAAGGAAAAGGCGCGCCCGAAGGTTTTGTTTGTCCGGTAACGCCCGGTCGCATATTGATAGAAGCCGAAGGCGTTCCCCTCGCCGTAGCCAAAGAAGCGCTCCGCCTTGCTGCGCAAAAATTACCTGTAACCACCAAGTTCATCGTGCGCAGGGATTATACCGAATAAAAAAGTAAAGAAAAATGAAAACGCCAGAAGTACGCGAACTTTCGATAAAAGACTTGCGGGAACGCATAGAAACGGAAAAAACGAACTATGTCCGTTTGAAAACCAATCATGCTATTTCCCCCATAGAAGATACATCGAAACTCAGTAAAGCCCGCAAAGACATTGCGCGCATGCTCACTGTGTTGAGCCAAAAAGAAAAAGAAGAAATAAACTAATTGCCCCCAATGGAAAGAAATCTTCGTAAAGAAAGAACAGGGATAGTGGTCAGCAACAAAATGGAAAAATCCGTTGTGGTTGCCGTTAAGCGTAAAGTGAAACATCCCATTTACGGGAAATTCGTAAATAAAACCACCAAGTTTGTAGCTCACGACGAAAAGAACGAATGCAGCGAAGGCGATACAGTCCGCATCATGGAAACGCGCCCGCTCAGCAAGACGAAACGTTGGAGATTAGTAGAAATCGTAGAAAAAGTAAAATAAGCTATGATACAGCAAGAATCACGATTAACAGTAGCAGATAACAGCGGCGCCAAAGAAGTCCTTTGCATCCGCGTACTGGGCGGTACGCGCCGCCGGTATGCGCGGGTGGGCGACAAAATCGTTGTGTCGGTAAAAAGCGCCATTCCCAGCGGCGATGCAAAGAAAGGCTCGGTATCCAAAGCCGTAGTGGTGCGCACGAAAAAAGAAATCCGGCGCGGCGACGGCTCTTACATCCGCTTTGACGACAACGCCTGCGTATTGCTCAACAACCAGGGCGAAGTACGCGGAACGCGTATTTTCGGACCCGTTGCCCGCGAATTGCGCGATAATTATATGAAAATTGTTTCCTTAGCGCCGGAGGTGTTATAATGAAAAAGAAATTACATATTAAAAAAGGCGACACGGTGTTTGTAAACGCCGGCGAAGATCGCGGTAAAAAAGGAAAAGTGCTGGAAATCTTGACCGGCAAAAACCGCGCTATTGTAGAAGGCATCAATCTGGTGAAAAAACACACCAAACCCAATGCCAAACATCCGCAAGGCGGGATAATAGAGCAGGAAGCTGCTATCCATATTTCCAACTTGCAAGCAGTCGACCCGTCTTCCGGCGCCCCTACCCGTATAGGTCGCCGCTTGAACGATAAAGGGAAATTAGTACGTTACGCTAAAAAATCAGGAGAGGAGATTAAATAATGGCAAAAAAAGAAGGAGCCAAGGCAGCGCCGGCAAAAAAAGAAATTGCTCAACAACCCGCTACCCCTAAGGGATATATTCCTGCTCTACAAAAGAAATACAAAGAACAGATTGTCGCCAACCTCATGAAGGAATTTGGATACAAAAATATCATGCAAGTTCCCCGTTTGGAAAAAATAGTGATTAACCAGGGCGTTGGCGCCGCCGTAGGCGACAAAAAATTAGTGGAAGTGGCGCAAAACGAACTGACCGTTATTGCCGGGCAAAAAGCTATCCAAACATTTTCGAAAAAGGATATTTCCAATTTCAAATTGCGTAAAGGCATGCCCATTGGCGTGAAAGTAACTTTGCGCGCCGCAAAAATGTACGAATTTTTAGACCGCTTGGTTTCCGTGTCGTTGCCGCGTATCCGCGACTTCAACGGCATCGCCAACAAATTTGACGGGCGCGGGAATTACACCTTAGGCATCAAAGAACAAATTATTTTCCCCGAAATAGACATTGATAAAATCACCAAAATACTCGGCGTAGAAATATCGTTTATTACTACAACCAGCCGGGACGAAGAAGCGTATGCGCTGTTGCGGGAATTTGGATTACCGTTTAAGACAAACAAGAAATAACAAAATATGGCAAAAGAATCCATGAAAGCGCGCGAAGTGAAACGCGCAAAGTTGGCGGCAAAATATGCCGAAAAACGCAAAGCCCTGAAAGCCGCCGGCGATTATGTCGGATTGGCGAAGTTGCCCAAAAATGCCAGTCCCGTGCGCTTGCACAACCGCTGCTCATTAACCGGACGCCCCAAAGGCTACATGCGCATCTTCGGTATCAGCCGCATCCAGTTCCGCGAAATGGCAAGCCAGGGATTGATTCCGGGTATACGCAAGGCAAGCTGGTAAAAAACAATGAACAGTGAACAATGAGCAATACATAAAAATTCATAACGCTTAGTTCTTAACTCTTAACTAATAAAGGATATCGGGCGCAAACGCGCTGGAATTAAAAACAAAAACAATGACTGATCCAATAGCAGATTTTTTAACAAGAATTCGCAATGCGGTAGCCGCCGGGCATAAAACGGTGGAAATTCCCGCATCGAAAATGAAGCAGGAACTCACGCGCATTTTGCACGAAAAAGGGTATATCCTTGCCTATAAAATAGTGGAAGGAAAACCTTTTAATACCATAAAAATCGCGTTAAAATACCATCCGGATACCAAACGCCCGGCGGTTAAAAAGTTGCAACGCATCAGTACGCCCGGTTTGCGTACTTATGTTGATGTGCAAAACATGCCCCGCGTGCTGAACGGGCTGGGAATAGCCATCCTATCCACGTCCAAAGGCGTGATGACCGACAAAGAAGCGGTAGCGCAGAATGTGGGCGGCGAAGTACTGTGTTATGTGTATTAAATTAAACGGATGCGCTAACGTATAAATGAATGAACAATGAATAAACATCACTCTCTCCGGTACAGAAGACTATGGCTGTTGTTTGTAGCAATGGGATTGACGATTTCATTTTCAAATTGTAACAAAACAACCGAAAACAACGACACGATTGTAAATACCGTGTGGAAGTACGAAACGAACGACCTTGTTATTGAGTTGCGGTTTGATGATGCCGAAACGTGTTCCATCAGCAATGGCAGCAAAAATGCAT
>JAITKG010000027.1 GCA_031278495.1 Prevotellaceae bacterium
GCGCCAGCCAGTTTTTAAATCTTTGAAGCTTGAAATTGGTACAGAAGTCCGAAAGTGAAATGATATTTTTTCAGGTAGCAGATAAGCTTTTCGAGGCGGTTCAACATTTCCTGTCCTGAATGACGGGCAATATAATGCGGTAACCCGAATTTTTCTTTTGGGTACAGGTTGATGAACTCCCATGGATGAAAATAGATGTTCAAATAATGGTCGCGCTTTGCCGCTACGCGGCAAAGCGTTTTGTATATACAAAACGGCAAATTATGCATCGCTAACCAAAATAACGGGATGCGCAAGAACGGCGTTACCGAAGCGGGAAGTTGTAGCAGTCCGTCTTGTATGAAAGGCGTGCGGGGGGCGCGGAAATGATTATACCGTCCCGGAATAAACGTAGGGTTTAGCGAAGCATTGTAGCAATACCCGGCGGTGCTTATTTCGCGGGCGTCTACCGCCGCCATACGCGCCATGCGGAAACCGTGCACGGGTTGTCCGGTAATCGCTTCCAGCACGTCTTTTGACGCTTTAAGGTGCACGGGGGCAAACGCCGCATGATAGAATCCGTGGGAGGCTACCTCGTGTCCTTCCTGCGCTATGCGGCGGATGAGCGCAGGTTGTTGTTGTGCAAAATGCGCCGTGCAGAAAAAAGTAGCTGCTACTTGATGTTGCGCCAATACTTTCAGGACGGCTAACGTTCCCTGCGCGGAAAGGGCTATCTGTTCGTCGAACGGTAACGGTTTGCCGTATTCTGAAGGCGCATCGAATTCTTCAATATCGAAACTAAGGAAAATCATACGCAACGGAATAATATTCGCAGGAAATTTTTTAACTCTTTCCGTAGGACTTTTGCGCCCATGTTAGAGAAAATAACGCCTTCCCTCGTGTGTATAGGGACGACTTGTAATGTGAGGTCTTTGCGGCGGCAGGCTTTAAAGACAAATTCAGTGTCGAAAAGGAACTGTTCTATTTTTGTTTGCAGGAATACTTCGCGTCCCTTGCGGTTGAAGCCTTTCAAGCCGCCTTGCGTATCGCAGGCGGGAATGCGCAGCAGGTATTTGTTTAGACAGCGCGATACTTTCGACATGATTTTCCGTTTCATGGGAAGTTGTTTATAATAGCTGCTGCTGCGGTTTCCGACAACTACGTCGGCGTGGTTGAGCAACGCGACGGCTACGCTTTTTATACTTTCCAGTTCAAAAGGGAAATCGTAATCGGTATATATAATATAAGGCGCCGTGCATTGCCGGACGGCATGGCGCAAGGTATACCCCTTGCCCCGGTTCTTTTCATAACCGGCGATTTGCGCCGTGGGGATGTACCGGCGTAACTGTTGTTGCGCTTCGGCGTCGACATGGCGTTCCGAACCGTCGTTGGCAATGGTCAGCCGGAGTTCCACATCGGGAAGCAGGGTCTGCAAACGGTCAAAATACGTGTGAACTGTTTCTTTCCAATCGGGTAGCGGGTTGTAGCAGGGGAGTATTAAATCGATTATTGGCTTCATGTTTTTTCTGTTATTGTTCCGGAAGAAAAATTATCCCGGCAGAGTTGGACGGTCAACGTCAGCCAGACGAGGGCGCAGGGCAAGGCTTTTAGTGCATAGGGAATAATCCATGTTTCACGAATGCTGCGCGGAAACAGGTCGGTGGGCGAAAGGCTGGTCAGCGCGAGCGCGAGAATCAGCAGGAATACCGGCAATATCCGGTAAGGGCGCGGTTGTAGTGCAAACCACACCGCCACGCCTGCAAAGGCGATGACGTAGGTACTGGATTCGCTGCCGGTGCTGAACAATACGACAAACAGTAATACGGACGCCATGAATAATAAACGGAACGTTTGATTTGCATACTGCCGGATTCGGAACAGGGGGATAACAAACAGCGTCACCCCGACAGCGATTATTGGTAGTGTAGTGGCGGCGCTTAAATGGAAAATGCGCTGGAGCATTCCGATGAACGAAATGTTTTGCATAATCGATGCGCCGGCATGCATGTTATTGGCGGCGTTTTTTGCTATTATCTGGTCTATCCAGCCGGCGTATTGCCCGAGCAGGTATTCCGGCGATACGAAGAGGAGCGGGAGCGCCAGGCACACGAGCATCCATCCGGCGCAAGCCAGCGCAAAACGCGATTTATGTTTTGAGAAAAAGAAGAACGCCAGTCCGGCGACGCCATATAATTTGGTAAGCGTTCCGAGTACGATAACCAGCGCCGCCCAGTGGTCTTTTTCTTTTTCCGTGAAAACAAACGCCAATACAAGGATAGCGGCAATGCCGATATTAAATTGCATATTAAAAGCGGCGGTCATCATTTCGTGTACGCAAATCCAATAGACCGCTGCTTTTTGCCACGTTACCAACGGTAACTTCCCGATAGCCCAAAACAGCAACGCCGCAAGTACGCCCAACCACAAAGCGATGCCCAACCAGTCGGGCAAAAAAGCAAAAGGGAGCATTACTACGCCGAATACCGGTCCGTACAACACGTGTTCCGACACGTAAACCGGCTCTTGATGCACTAACTGGACGGAAACATTTTTATAGGTCAGGTAATTGCCGTAAGATCCGTCGCCTTGTGCATATTTTGACAATCCTGCCAACACCGCCAGTCCCACCCATACAATAAAAATAAACCGGGTATTTCGGAAAATAGGACGTTTGAAAAAATTCATGCTTACTCTTATATTTTTAGAATTTATCACTGCTGTTTTTCCGGACGCATCTGCGGGAACAGCAACACGTCCTGTATTGACGGCGCACCGGTCATCATCATCACTAACCGGTCGATGCCAATGCCCATGCCCGACGTCGGCGGCATGCCGTATTCCAGCGCACGCACAAAATCCATGTCAATAAACATGGCTTCATCGTCGCCTTTGTCTTTCAACTTTGCCTGCTCTTCAAAGCGGCGTAGCTGGTCGATCGGGTCGTTGAGTTCCGAATAAGCGTTGCACAGTTCTTTACCGTTTACAAACAATTCGAAGCGTTCGGTTAAATCAGGATTTGCGCGGTGGCGTTTCGTCAGCGGCGATAATTCCACTGGGTAGTCAATGATAAAAGTCGGTTGAATTAAATGCTGCTCGCATCGTTCGCTAAAAATAGCGTCAATCAATTTTCCCTTTCCCATTGCCGGCGTTACCTCGATATGCAGTTGCCGGCAAATACCGCGCAACTGCGTTTCATCTTTACCGGCGACGTCTACGCCGGCATATTGCTTAATCGCGTCGAGGAGGGGCAGGCGAGGGTAGGGACCTTTGAAATCAATTTCATTTTCCCCTGCCGTTACTTTTGTTGTTCCATTGACGCCGGCTGCAATGGTTTCGAATAATTGTTCCGTAAAATCCATCATCCACAGGTAATCTTTGTAGGCTACGTAGATTTCCATGCAGGTAAATTCGGGGTTATGCGTGCGATCCATGCCCTCGTTGCGGAAGTTGCGCGAAAATTCATACACGCCCGTGAATCCGCCTACGATAAGGCGTTTCAGGTATAATTCGTTTGCGATACGCAGGTACAACGGGATGTCCAGCGCATTGTGGTGCGTAACAAACGGTCGCGCCGACGCCCCGCCGGGAATGGATTGCAGTACGGGCGTGTCTACTTCCAAATATCCTTGTGCGTTAAAGAATGCGCGCATGGCGTTGATGATTTTGGTGCGTTTAATAAAAACGTCGCGCACTTGCGGGTTCACAATCAAATCGACGTAGCGCATCCGGTAGCGTTGTTCGGGATCGCTGAAAGCGTCAAACAGTTCGCCGTCCTTTTCTTTCACTATCGGCAGTACGCGCAGGGATTTGCTCAGCAATTTCAACGCTTTTGCATGTATCGACAGTTCGCCGGTTTGCGTAACAAACGCATAGCCGCGAATACCTATAATATCGCCGATGTCCAGCAATTTTTTGAATACCGTATTGTAAAGTGTCTTGTCTTCGCCCGGGCATATTTCATCGCGTTTCACGTATACCTGTATACGCCCGTATTCATCCTGCAATTCGAAGAATGCGGCAGCGCCCATGATGCGGCGTGTCATGATACGTCCCGCAATACTTACGTCGGGGAAATTTTCCTTTTCGGCATCGTATTCCCTGTGCAGTTGGGCAGTGGTAACATTTACCTCAAACGCTTCGGCGGGGTAGGCGGGTATGCCTAATGATTCAATGTTTTTCAACGATTCGCGGCGGATGGCTTCCTGCTCGCTTAATCCTGTTTGTTCCATGTGCTAAAATAATTTATCAGTTTCTTTTCGAGGTAGCCACTGTCGCGGAACAGGGGCAGTTCCTTTTTGCTTAATTTAAAAATATGATTGCCTGCCGGCTTTTGCAATATTCCTTTGATTCGTTCATCGGGCAAAGGCGGGGCGGCGTTTGTTAATAGCTCAAAATCGTCGTACCGTTGTTGCAACAGCGAAAGGATTTCCTCTTCTGTGGCTTCCGCTATTATTAAAGATATGTTCGGATGCCATTGCCCTGTGCGATGCCACGAGGGCGGGAGTAATTTTTCCGAGAAATATTTGAATTGGTTATGTCCCCATTTTGCCGGTGCAACGACTATTTTGCCGGGCGTTTGGTTAAGCCATGCGCCCCACCAGCTAAACGTACTGTTGGCGATGATTTGATGTTTGCAGCGGCTCATCAGTTGCAGGTCGCGGAAAGCGGTTAATCCCGTGTTGCCGGTTACGTACACCGCATCCGGTACGGGCAGTTGCTGTTTAACCCATAGCAGGTCGTCCGAGAAAATAAAAAACGTGGGGTTGGTGATTTTTTTACGAATATAGGCGATTGCTTCACGGTAATAATCCACTGTACAAATGTCGCCGAAAGCCACGCGGACGCGCGGTTTCACATAATCGCCCCGCCGCACATGGATGCTCACGGCATTGGCGGCGTCTATCATGGCAAGCATTTTTTTATTCCCGGCGTCCGTTACCGGCGCAAACCGGAAATCGCGCAGCAGTGCATCCTTCACGGCGTCGGGATAGCGGTACTCTTGCCAGTATCCTTTCCACCATATTGCTTTTTTTGCGGGGTGTTCCCGGTCGGTTTGCAGGTTTTTCTTGAAAACTTTTTTCAACACGTCGCCGGCTAAATAGAAAGGACGCGCTTTCCAGTAAGGCAACTTACGGCTGTTGTGCGCTACCGCTTCAAATGCCCGCTCCAGTTCTATTTTCCCCTGCTGCCGGATAAACGGCGCAGTACTGTCCAACCAAACGGTTTCGCCGGATTGAAGCAGGTAATGGAAGAAAGCATATTGAAACATCTGGTTACCCAAGCGCCCTTGAAAGTAAATAATCTTCATAACGTCCAATGCTGCCTAAATAAGGTGATAATTTTTATACTCGAACCAACGCCGTCCGGTCAATTGCTCCAACCGGTGCAGGCAGCGGTCTTTGAACGAAAATTTCTTTTTGGTAACGTCAAACGAAAACGTCCAGTTCTTTCGTGCAATCCGTTCTTGCATAACCAGCGGATGCGTACCTTCAAACAGTTTTAACGAATCGATTTTCGAATAATCAAATTCCTCCATATCCGGAATATGATGTTCAATCCACGCATCGTCGTGCCACATGCAATGAAACTTCATGGCTTTTGCCTGTTGGTATTTTGGCGGTTTCACCCAGCCGTAATGATAAATAAACGCATCTATTTTTTTTACACGCAACTTTCGCCCATTGATTCGAAACCCTTGTGCATCGCGGTAAGAACGGATTGCCTCGTGGGGACGTATTATCCGTATTTCGTGCTGGTACCAGCGGCGTGAATTTCCCAAATAATCATAGGAACCATAAAAATGAATGTATTTAAACAGTAATCCTTCTACTTTTTTATCGTCTTTATATTGTTCCATTGCTTGCCTGACAGTGGGAATATATTTTTCATGCAATACTTCATCGCCCTGGATATAAAATGCCCAATCGGCGTCGGGCGCTATGGCGGCAAAGGCTTTGTCGGTTTCCTGCGCTAACACGCGGCCGCCTTTGCGTAGCGTATCATCCCATACGGAATCGATGATTTTAATTTTTTCCGAAGGGATTATTTCTATCATTTTCCGCGTATCGTCGTCGGAGTTGCCTGCGCAAACCACCACTTCGTCGCATAACGGAAGAATAGAACCAATCGCTTCGGCAATGGGATAATCGAACTTCTGTGCATTCCTGATAAATGTAAAACCGCTTACTTTCATTGCTGGTAAATATCTCGCAAAGATACAATCTTTTTTCCTATCTTTGCAGGCAATATGGAAAAAAATTGGATAGTAAAAGAACAGGGCAATCCGGTGCTGATACGTCATTTGTCAGCGGAGTTGGGCATTGACCAAACGTTGGCGAATCTTTTGGTACAACGGGGCGTTCATGCTTTTTCAGAAGCTAAGGATTTTTTCCGTCCGCAACTTAGCCACTTGCACGACCCGTTTCTTATGCGCGATATGGATAAAGCGGTAGAGCGTATCCAGCAGGCCATAGGAAATAAAGAAAAAATTATGGTGTATGGCGATTATGATGTGGATGGCACTACGGCTGTGTCATTGGTTTATTCGTTTTTGAAAAAATACAGCCCGTTCGTTTCGTTCTACATTCCCGACCGCTACAGCGAGGGCTACGGCATCTCCTACCAGGGGATAGACTATGCGCGCGACCATGGCATTTCGTTGATTATTGCGCTGGATTGCGGTATTAAAGCCAATGAAAAGATTGATTACGCCAACGATCGTGGCATTGACTTTATTATTTGCGACCACCACCTGCCGGGCAATGAAATTCCGAAAGCTTTGGCTGTCCTTGATCCCAAGCGCGCCGATTGTTACTACCCGTTTGACGACCTCTCGGGCTGCGGGGTGGGATTTAAATTATTGCAGGCTTTTTGCAAGCAACAAGCTATTCCGCTCGAAGAGTTATATCCGTTTTTAGATTTGGTGGTAGTGAGCATTGCTTCCGATTTGGTTTCTATTACCGGTGAAAACCGCGTATTGGCGCATTACGGATTGAAACAGCTCAACGAACATCCGCGACACGGCTTGCTGTCTATTATTAAGCTGGCAGGACTGGATAAGCACCTTATCGCTATCGACGATATTGTGTTTAAGATAGGTCCGCGCATCAACGCTGCCGGCCGCATGGAATCGGGAAAAACAGCCGTAGATTTGCTGACGGCAGAAAATGAGGAACACGCCACGCAAATGGGATGGACGATAAATACCCACAATAACGACAGGAAAAGCGTAGACCGTGAAATTACACAGGCAGCTATTGCAATGGTGGAAGAGCGGGAAATTATAAAAACAAAAAAGACGATTGTACTTTTCAATCCCTCGTGGCATAAGGGAGTGGTGGGTATTGTCGCTTCGCGGTTAGTAGAATCGTTTTATCGCCCGTCTATTGTGCTTACGGAATCCAACGGCTTTATCACCGGCTCGGCGCGCAGCATTGCCGGCTTTGACCTGTATGATGCGATTGAATCCTGCGCTGATTTGCTTGAGACTTTCGGCGGGCACATGTACGCTGCCGGTCTGACTTTACGCGAAGAAAACTTTGAAGAATTTTGCGCGCGCTTTGAACAATACGTATCCAAGATCATCACCGACGATTTGCTGACGCCGCAAATTGACATTGACTCGTATCTCGACTTCAAACAAATTACGCCGAAATTTTTCCGCATATTAAAGCAATTCCATCCATTCGGACCGGGTAACATGTCGCCGGTATTCATTACCGACAATGTGTACGACAATGGTAATGGCCGTTTGGTAGGCTCTGATTCGGGGCATTTGAAGCTGGAACTTATTCAGGAAGACGAGCCCTACCGCCCTATTTCAGCGATTGCTTTCCACCAGTCCGAACATTTCGATTATTTGCAGGCGGGCAATCCCGTAGATGTGTGCTATTCGGTAGCTGAAAATTACTACCGCGGCATTGCCAATATCCAATTGCGCGTGAAAGATATTAAGAAGCGCGATGTGATTGTGTAAAGTTCAAGCGCTCGCCGTTGCGGCTTCTTCCGCTATTTCCTTTGCCGTTTTTCCAGCAGTGTTGATAATAAATTTTGCCTGCTTATAGAATAGCTCGCGTTGCGCCAGCAACGTTTCAATAAATTTCTGTAAATCCTCTTTCCCTTGCAGTAAGGGGCGTTGCGCCGCTTCATTTTTCAACCGCGCATATAAAATGTCCACCGGCGTGTACAAATAAAAAGTGGCGGTATGTGCATTTAAAATATCCATAACGCCGGCAAAGCAAGGCGTACCGCCGCCGCAAACAATAACCGACGGCTGCGGCGCGTTTACCAGTTCAAGCAATAGCTGGCGTTCGTATTCACGGAATTTTGCTTCGCCTTCGGCGGTAAAAATTTCCGCTACACTTTTTTCCTTGCGTGTTTCAATAAGGCTGTCCGTATCAAACAGCGGACGTTGCAGGATACGCGCCAGCGCTTTCCCGACCGTCGATTTGCCGCTGCCCATAAAGCCGACAAGAGAGATATGATGCGTAGAGATCATTTGTATTCAGGTTAAGAAATCGCGCAGTCGAGTTTTTCGAAATCGACATTCCGGAAGATGGTTTTATTGAAAGGGGGTTTCATTGCCCGTTGTTTTTGCAAAGGTA
>JAITKG010000048.1 GCA_031278495.1 Prevotellaceae bacterium
CTGTCAATAGCCTTAATAAGACTCTTATATCTTGTGTTGTTGACATCTTAGTCGTTTTTTTATTTAAACGAAGATAACGACTGTTTAGTGTTTGAAAATCAGATAATTTCAAAAAAAAATTGAGTGGGCGGCTGAATAGTTACAAATATAAAAAGCGCAATGAAATAGAGCGGTTCTTCGGACGAATCAAAAGATTCCGAAGAATATTTACACGTTATGATAAAACGGACATAATGTATATCGCTTTTATTATGTGCGCTTTAATTTTTGATTGCCTTAATAGTGTTAACACTCCCTAGTCACATTAGCACATTGGCTCGTCATTTCGACCGGAGCGGTGCTGCGTGCACTGCGCCGCATCAATAAAAATTTTTGTACCTTTGAGCGTTTTTTAGATGTTATATGTGCATGAAAAAGATTTTTCCCCTTTCCCTTTTTTTAGCTGTCAGCCTGCCGTTATTTGCCCAATCCCCTGCTATTACATGGACTGCCGGACAACGCCCCGCTACGGACGGAACCATTGAACTGACCTTTACCGCCGACATCGCCGCGCCGTGGTATATCTACGGCGTACGCAAAATGGACGGTCCCCTGCCAACCGCTATCAGCATGGAAAATACGGCTGCCTTTGCGTTGGAAGGCGCACTCGCCGAAGCATCGCCGGCAAAAGAAAAATTCGACGAAATGTTTGAAACCACCGTTTACTATTTTAAGGAACGCGCCACCTTTGTACAAAAAATACGCCGCCTGACCGGCGCGGCTTTCACGGTGTCCGGCACACTGGAATACCAAAGCTGCTCCGACCGGGAATGTATTCCGAACGAATATGCCTTTTCCATTGAAATACCCGCTGGCGGGGCGGCGGCTTCCGGCACGGAAGAACAGAGCCTGTGGCTGTTTTTGCTGGTAGCGCTGGCGGCAGGTATTGGCGCTGTTTTCACGCCCTGCGTGTTCCCGATGATCCCGATGACGGTGAGTTTCTTTATCGGCGGTTCAACAGGCCGCTATAGCGGCATTGTGAAAGCCGTGATTTTCGCGCTTTCCGTAACCCTTGCCTATACGCTCATCGGCGTGGTTGTCACGGTATTCAAGACGCCTGCCTTTGCCAATGTGCTTAGCGTGCACTGGATACCCAACCTGTTGTTCGCCGCATTGTTTATCATTTTTGCACTGTCATTCTTCGGGCTGTTCGAAATTACATTGCCGTCCAGCCTTGCCAGCCGCGCCGACCGGAAAGTTGATAAAGGCGGTTATGTTGCCGCATTTTTCATGGCAATTGTGTTGGCGGTTGTTTCGTTCTCCTGCACGGGACCGTTTGTCGGCGGCTTGCTGATTGCCGCAGCGCAGGGAACGCCGGCAATAAAGCCGGTGATTGGGATGTGCGTGTTCGGGTTGGCAATGTCGCTGCCGTTTGTGCTGCTGGCGCTGTTTCCCGCATGGTTGAAAAAGCTCCCGAAGTCGGGCGGCTGGCTCAATTCCGTGAAAGTGGTCTTTGCCTTTATCCTGTTGGCGTTTTGCGTAAAATTCCTTACGCAGGCGGAACTGTCATTGAACTGCACTATTCTTACCCGCGAAACAGCCGTAGCGTTTTGGATTACGCTGTCGGTACTGTTGGGGTTTTATATTTTAGGAAAAATAAAGCTGCCGCACGACAGCGAGGTGACGCGGGTAAGCGTTGGACGGTTAGTGATTGCGATAGCCGCGTTTACCTTTGCCGGCTACCTTTTGCCGGGCTTGTTTGGTGCGGATTTGGATGCGGTGTCGGCATTCCTTCCGGCAAAAGACCGCCAGCAGTTCGACCTGACCCATCCGGAGTTTGACGTAACGCTCCGGGACAGGACGTACACGTCGTTGCAGGAAGAATTGCCGCAGGACGTTGCGCTCTGCGGCAATACGCCGAAATATGCGGGAACAAAAATGCACGCGCCCGCCGGCGTCAGGGGCTATTTCGATTTGCAGGAAGCGCTGGCTTGCGCCAAAACGTTGAACAGGCCGGTGCTGATTGACTTCACAGGACATGGCTGCGTCAATTGCAAGAAAATGGAAGCCTCGACATTCAAAGACCCGCGCGTGATTAAATTGATCAACGACCGGTTTGTGTGGGTCAGCCTGTATTATGACGATCCAACCGAACTGCCGCTCGAAGAACAAACGGACGGCTATAAAACCGTTGGCAAGAAGAACCGCGCCTACCAGATGGAAACGTTCAAGACCGTTGCCAGCCCTTACTTTGCTATCATTACCGCCGGCGGCGAAATCGTCGCGCAGGGGTTGGGACTGGCTTCCGCCGATGAATTTCTGGAATGGGCGGAACAATGAATAATGAACAGTGGACAATGAATAATACTTTTGTCCAGTAACCGAAGTGAAGCAATTCAATAAACAATAAATACAAAAAATTATGTCAACAATCTTAAATGTACATGCTCGCGAAATTCTTGATTCGCGCGGGAATCCGACCGTAGAAGTGGATGTATTAACAGAAGACGGAATCGTGGGACGCGCTGCCGTTCCTTCGGGCGCCTCCACTGGCGTACACGAAGCTGTGGAACTGCGCGACGGCGACAAAGGACGGTTTTTAGGAAAAGGCGTGCTCAAAGCCGTGCAAAACGTAAATACCGCGCTCAACGAAGCGCTGGCAGGCAGGTCGGTATTCGACCAGCGCGACATCGACAAGGCGATGATTGAACTGGACGGCACCGACAACAAAGGCAACTTCGGCGCCAATGCTATTCTCGGCGTGTCGCTGGCAGTGGCGAAAGCGGCGGCGCAAACGTCCGGGCAACCCCTGTACCGCTACGTCGGCGGCGTCAATGCCCGCACGCTGCCCGTGCCGATGATGAATATCCTCAACGGCGGTTCGCATGCCGACAACGCCGTCGATTTTCAGGAGTTCATGATTATGCCCGTAGGTGCAGAAACCTTTGCGGAAGCCCTGCGCATGGGAGCGGAAGTATTCCACCACCTGAAATCCGTACTGAAAAAAGCCGGCTACTCTACCAATGTCGGCGATGAAGGCGGCTTTGCACCCAACCTGAAATCGAATGAAGAAGGGTTGAAAGTAATTCTCGAAGCCATTGAAAAGGCAGGTTACAAGCCGGGAGAGGATATATTTATTGCGCTTGACCCCGCATCGTCGGAATACTACCTGCCCGAAGAAAAGGTATACCACCTCCACAAATCAACCGGTGAAAAACTGACGCCGGTACAAATGGTGGACTTCTGGAAAACATGGGTGGATAACTACCCGATTGTGTCTATCGAAGACGGCATGGCGGAAGACGACTGGGACGGATGGAAACTGCTTACCGACACTATCGGCAGCCGTTGCCAGCTGGTTGGCGACGACTTGTTTGTAACCAACAGCCGGCGTCTGCAAATGGGTATCGAACGCAAGGTGGCAAATTCAATTCTGGTGAAGGTAAACCAAATCGGGTCGCTCACCGAAACCATCGAAGCGGTGGAACTCGCCACCCGCAACGGATATACCTCCGTGATGAGCCACCGATCCGGCGAAACCGAAGACACCACCATTGCCGACCTCGCTGTAGCCCTCAACACCGGCGAAATCAAAACCGGCTCGGCTTCCCGCTCCGACAGGATTGCGAAATACAACCAGCTCCTGCGCATCGAAGAAGCCTTAGGCGATGAAGCCTATTATCCGGGACGCAATTTCAAATATGCAAAATAACCTTTCGTGGTGAAAAGGTGAAAACGCTACGCGCGGTGAAAAGGTCAAAAGGTGAAGGAGTGAAGCGGCTGCCGCCAAATCCTTCGCCTTTTTTAATTCATAATCCATAATTCATAATTTAATATGGTTGTTACTACCGGTTTTTTTGATGGCGTGCATGTGGGACACCGCGCGGTGCTGCAACGCGTGGCGGATGTAGCGCATGCACAGGGGAGCGAAAGCGCAGTTATCACTTTCTGGCCGCATCCGCGCGTGATACTGCATCAGGACGCCGGGAAAGTACGCCTGCTTAATACCCTTGACGAAAAGAAACGCCACCTGCACAACGCCGGCATTGACCATGTGTTTGTATTGCCTTTCACGACGGCGTTCTCCCAACTTTCGCCCGAACATTTTATGGAAAAATACCTGCACCGCCGGTTTCAGGCAGCCACGCTGATTGTGGGCTATGACCACCATTTGGGCGTGCATGCCGGCGCGGGTTATGAACAGTTGCGCGCTATCGGCGCAGCCATGAATATTTGGGTAGAGCGGGTGGAAGAGCGGAAAGACGCCGTGCAACGCCTGACCGTCAGCGCTACCAAAATCCGCGAGGCGCTGGCGTTGGGCGATGTGGAAAAAGCCAACCGGTTACTGGATTATTCCTACCAACTGCAAGGCGTGGTCGTCGAGGGGCAACGGCTCGGGCGGCAACTGGGCTTCCCTACCGCCAATATGCAACTTTACGAGCCGTTGAAACAACTGCCTGCCAACGGCGTTTACCGGACGCGCGTACGCCTCCACAACGCCGTTTACTGCGGCATGACCAACATCGGCGTCCGCCCCACCGTGCAGCCGGGCGATACGGCGCGGACAATCGAAACCCATATCCTCCATTTTTCGGATGATATTTACGGACAAGACCTGGTTGTTGAATTTCTGGAGCGTCTTCGTGACGAACGCCGCTTTGCCTCGCTCGATGAGCTAAAAGCACAACTGCAACGCGACAGGGAAGAATTAGAAATGAAGAAGTAGGAATTGGCTCACGCCAGCCATTTTCAACTTTCCGTTTTCAACGTATGGCTAAAAGCGGCTAATTTTTTCCAGCACCAACAACTGAAGCAATAAATAACCGGGGCAGAGGCAAAGCCAAGCAATACATCAATGGCATAATGCGCACGGATGTAAACAGTGGACAAAACCAATAAAAAAGAAAGCGGCAGTAACCACCAAAACAGGCGGCGGCCACTCTGCCATAAGAGGTACATGTAAATAGCCATGATGCCTACATGCGAACTCGGCACAGCGCCGGTAGAGCGTTCGCCTACCGCATGGAAAAACAGTAATATTTTCCGCATCGGTCCCAGCGCCGGCAATACGTTGTCGTAGTCAAATTCATAGAACTGCGGACCTTCCGTCGGAAACACAATGAACAACGCATAATAGGCAAAAAACGAACACAGCAATATGAACGCCGAACGGTAGGCATTGTCTTTATTGCAAAACAGAAGATACAGTATCACGAAGAGGATTGTAAAGAAATAAGAAAGGTAAGCCAAATTCATCAACTCGTTAAACCATGCGAAAGGCACGGCTTCGCTGAATACCGTGCTTAAACTGCATCCGAATAACTGTTGGTCGATGCGAATCACCGTAGCGTCCAGGGAACCGGAAAAAATACAATGGTTCAGGTAATATGTTTCAGGATAAAAATAAATAACGAATGCCAGGGGAAGGATGTTCCGCAAAGTGATAATCCCCTGCCGGCGGTCGTATTGATTCCATACATACAATCCCGCCATGACGCCGAGAATCGCCAACCGTACAATCAGCAAGGTAACGGCGGCGTCTTCCTTGACGCTGCCCCAAAATGCCACAATATACAGCGTTGTGAGCATCATATAAACCAAAGTAATAATTTCTACCGGATAAAATTTTTTATATTTTGTTATCAGCATTTTTTTCTTTATTTTTGTGGTCTCTCAAATAAAAATATAAGGTGCAGTAACACCATTCTTGAGGTAAAACCTCTATCGTGGTGTTACTGCACCTTTGTAATGTAGCGGGTTGAGAGACGCTATATTGAGATAGGGGTTTTGTTCGTTTCCCCTATTCCCGTTGATCGCATGTTCCGGTTATATCATAAAAATCACTTGTTGGTTATTACGGTTTTTTTCTTTTTGGCGAATGCTTCTTGCAGCCATCGCGGAATAATAAGCGCACCCAGTATGAGGTACAAATAGTAACTGATGAAACGCCAAACAAGCGTTACCAGCAGCACAATGCTGCCCGACGAACAGACGTCGCTGTAATATTCTTTAAAGACAAATTCACTCATGCCGCTACCGCCGGGCGTGGGCATCACAGCCATAAAAATCCAAAGGATGATTTGCCGCGCAAATATTATCATGTGACTGGTAACGGGAATAAATGCCAGGAAAACGGCATTGACCACCAGAAAACGCGCCACCCATGTAACCGCCGTAAGCATGCCGGCTTTTATCCAGAAAACAACGGAACGGCTTTTAATAGCATGCGAAGCCATTACTAAATTGCCGGTCATATCAACGATTTTGTGTTGCCAGCGCCGCAAAAAAGGCAGTTTGAAAAGTAGCAGCAATATTTTCTTTACCCAGTCCGGGCGAATAAATATACCTGTATATAACAGCGCCGCCCACAACAAATGCATTGCATACAATCCGGCGAAAACATATCCCAATGCCGCTATGCCTGCCGAAGGCGGGAACAAATCGTGCAACGAAACGAAAAGGAATAGCAACGGGCAAGCAACTACAAAAAACAATTCGTCTAAAAATAAATTCACCAGCATGATGGCGGTGCTGCGCCCCGCCTCCACGCCTTCTTTTGCAAGGAAGAAAACCACCAAACCGGAGCCGCCGATAGCCGTAGGAGTCACGGTGGAGGTAAATTCGCTCAATATATTCACCACGAACGCCTGTTTCCATGAAATAAGCTTGTCTGCTAACAGGCGGAAACGCCATACCAGCATGGCGTCGCGCAGGAAAATCAGCAGGAATGCCGCCATAATAAAAGCAACGCCGGCGAAAGTAAACCGGAAAGTGGAAAAAACCGCCGTGTCAAATTCGTCTAAAAACAGCCATACAATCACCGCCAAGCCCAACAACACAGGAAGGAATACCCGGTATATCTTAAACGGCTTTACCGGCGTAACGGTGGGCGCTTCATTAACGGGTGGCTGCATAATTCCGGATAACTTGTGAATACCTTTCCAAGACTTCGTCCGCCACCTTTTCCCATGGGCGGGCAATCGTGAGCGCCGCCTGTTGCCCGGCTTGTTGGATGAGCTGGGGCGATTTTACCAACGCCCGTATGCGTGCGGCGAGGGCGTCGCTCGAATTATCGACCAGGAAGCCGTTGCAGTTATCGGCAATTATTTCCGAAGCGGTAGAGCCCTTGACCAACACCGACGGCGTGTGCAATGCCGCCGCTTCGCGCACCACCAGCGGCGCATTGTCGTAGAGCGACGGGAAAAGGAATAAATCGGCGGCGGTGTAATATTGTTTCAGCTGTTCCCTGTCCATGATGACGCCCAAAAATGTTACGTCGCCGTCCATCCCGTAGCGGTGTACCAGCGCCTGTAATTCCCGCGCGGCATAGCCCGTACCGATGAAAAACATTTTAAAACGCAGGTCTTTCAGTTGCGACAAGGCGTCTACGATAAGCCGCGTATTTTTTTCCCAGATATGTTGCCCTGTAAAAAGGAATACCGGCATAGCGTCGGGAATATTCAACGCCGCCCGCGCATGGCGTTTGGCTTCGTCCATATTATTGCCGGCGGTGAAATCCGTGCCGTTGTTCATCACGACTACTTTGCCTTTGTAGCCATACTCGCGGAGCGTGTCCTCCACCGCCGCCTGCGGAATCCATACTTCATCGGCTTTTTCATAAAAGTTTATCACGCGTTTCACCATCCATGCGGCAAAGCGTTTATTATAGATAGCGCGCTCAAAGTCGTCCTTATATTTGGAATGGAACGTTGCGACCAGCGGCGCTTTTTGTTGCCGCGCCACGCGCAACGCCACGCCCGCCGACGAAAACGGGCAATGCACGTGAATAAGCTTAAAAGGGACCGTCCGTATCATCTTTTGAAACCGCCCGTCCAGCGCAGGGACGCCCACGCGGAAAGGCTTGCGGAATAACAACGGGAACGACGCATAACGGTACACCGGATAGGCTGCTTCATCTTTATAACGAGGCGTTTTTACTGTAATCACACTCACCGGTTGATTTTTCTTGTGCAGCCAATAGGCATAATTTTGGACGGTCAGCGCCACGCCGTCCATAATCGGAGGGTAGCTGTCGCTGAACAGACCTATTACTTTTGTCATCCCTTTTACAATTTAGCAAGACAAAGATACAAAAAAAAGTGATGCGCTGCGCGTGGCAAACGGTGAACGGCGCACGGCAAACGGCAAACGGCGAACGGTTAATGGTTAACGCTGGCGCGTCAGCCACATCTTCACATTTTCACATTAGCACATTAGCCCGCGCCAGCATAATTAGTCACATTAGAACATTAGTCACATTAGCACATTGGCACATTGGCTCGTCATTCCGAGCGAAGCGGAGCGAAGTCGAGGAATCTGCTGCGACGTGCGCCGCGTCCTAATCCCTTAATCGCATCAAAAGAACTTTCCGTAAACCTGTAAAAAGTTTTTGTACCTTTGAGGGGAAATAAATGGAACAGTATTATGCAAGCATACGAATTTAATACGGTCATCCACGAAGGTATCATCCGGATACCCGAACAATACCGTGGCAAACATCTATCGTCCGTAAGGGTCATACTTTTGCCCGATCCCCCTACAGAAACCGACGCCTCTACCAGCAATAAAAAGTTTACAGCCATGAAACTAAAAACAAAAGGTTTTACCTTTAACAGGGAAGAGGCGAATGAAAGATAAAGTTTTTTAGATACAAACGTCCTGGTGTATCTATACTCCGAAGATGAAATAGAAAAACGAACGCGCGCTTGTGATGCCATAGAGAAATATGATTGTATCACCAGTACCCAGACGTTAATTGAATTTAGTAATGTATGCATAAAAAAACTGCATATACCGGCAACCATCATCGCTAAATCCATTGATGAGATTGCCGCCGTTTGCACCGTCACGCCGGTTGACCAGGACGTCATAAAAAAAGCATTGCGGTTACATCGTCAGTATAAATATTCCTATTATGATTGCTTAATAATTGCGTCGGCGCTCATTTATAATTGTAGTTACCTGCTGACAGAAGATTTGCAAGACCGGCAAGTAATTGAGCGCAGCCTCGCTGTTCGGAATATTTTCATGGAATAATTCATGTTCCCATTGATTTCGCTACGCTCGCAATAACGAGCTAATGTGACTAATGTGCTAATGTGACTAATGTGACTAATTGGCTGGCGCGGCTGGGGAGTTAAGAACTAAGAATTGGGCTGGCGCGGCAGCCTCAATCTGTAAATCCCCATTCCCCGTTTGCCATTCCCCGTTTGCCGTTCCCCGTGTGCCTTTCCCCGCGCGCCGCACAGCATGTTTTTTTATTTCCCGATTTTTTTTTATATTTGTGAAAGTAAGTTTTGACAATCATGCGTGATTTTATATCCATCTTTACTGCGAAATTTTTCTACC
>JAITKG010000074.1 GCA_031278495.1 Prevotellaceae bacterium
GGGCTGTCAAGGTTTTTGGGACAAAATACTACCCGGAGCTTGCGGAGGGTGGAGATTTTTCACAAAACCCGAAGGGCTTGACCTTTACAGCCCGTTAAAAACCCGTAAACACCTTCGCCTATGAAACATGAACACCGGCTTACGACGGATGCTTTGAAATAAATAAGGAATGATTATGAAAAAAGCAATATGGAAAAAACAGGCTACTTATTTTTAAGTTGTAAATGGTATAATGTATGATACTAACTTATTGATTACAGGTTTGATTGTATTGGTGAAGAAACCCTGCAATTGCTTTTTTATGTATTCCGCAGAACGGCGTATATAAATCATCGAAGTTTTAATGTCCTTATACCCGTGAATGTCCATAATAAGGTATGGAATGGCAGTAAAGTCAGCCAAAACTGTTCCGCATGTAACCGCGCCATTTTCTTATTCCGCAATATCCTGTAATAGCTGTTCAGTATAATAATATTATTACTAATTTTGTATTCGCTTTGAATAAAATAGCCGCATGCCGGCTTTTACCTGAATTTTTGATTTGACAAATGAATGAACAGTATTGTTGTTATTGTGGCCGCCAGATAGCGCCTCCCTATATACGGACAGATGAACATTTAGTTCCTCGTTCCAAGCGTGGAAACAATTCTTTGTATAATGTCGTAAGTTGTTGTAATTGGTGCAATACATGGAGAAGCAGTACCGATTTAATGCTCTGGAAAAACGAAATTGTAACGTTAATCAATGAGCATAGAACAAAACCGCCTTATTCACGATATGACCTGCTTATAATGGTAGAAAATATTGATTATTGGATTGATTATATCAATGAGAAATGGAGTCTGCTGGTTAAAAAGGATAGAAAAGGAGTAAATATGCCCACTTTGCAAAAAGAAGTAGAAGTAACCCAGCTATGGTTTGACTTTTGCAATAATTTGCCAAATATTTGGATAAAAAAAGGCTATTCGTTAGAAGAGGTGGCAGAGAAAGTAGGTATGCGTTCCCATTGTCTTTCAAGAATAGCGGCAGGTAAAGATCTATTCAACGTGAATACTTTAATAATACTCGCTGATGCGTTGGATATGCGCGTAGAATTTGTTCCGAATGAATTGAAATAAGGAAGAAAAGATTTTATTAAAAAACGGATGCCCGGACAAAATTTTAGCATTTTTGTATTTGAGGTTCTCGCCGGCTTTAATCAATAAAGACGCTTTGTGCATGGAGCGTTATTCACTGTTTTGATTTTAATACCAACTCCACTTGACGCCCTGTAATTGTCTTTTTATTCGTTCCGCAGACCGGTGTATATAAATCATCGAAGTTTTAATGTCATTATGCCCGAGAATGTCCATAATGAGGTACGGATTGGCTGTAAGGTCAGCCAAAGCGGTTCCGCATGTATGCCGCGCCATATGGAAGGTTAAATTCTTTTTTATCCCTGCCATATAAGCCAATGTCTTTAAACTCCGGTTTATTTCCTGTTCGGATATTTTCGGAAAAATAGTGTCGATATTCGGATACCGATCAAGGTATTTTTGTATGATTTTTTCAGGTTTACCATCAAATAAATGGCGCAAATGATGTACAATACGAACACCCTTACCTTTCTCCGTGATAAATTCGACGACAAGTCCATCAACTGTTTTTTTAATTTTATCCTTAGACAACAAAATACTGTCGCCAATCCTTATCCCTGTCCAGCAACTGTACAGAAAGCGGTCTAGAATTTCGCTTAAATTTACCGATATCATTTGTCTGTCGAGGCTCTCCAAGTGAAGCAACTCTTCCGGTTCAAGGTTTACTCGCTCACTCTGTCCCATATTTATTTTGTAATTTAAATATGGATTCTTTTTTGTGGAGATGATGCGAATCGAACCCATTTCCGTTGTGACTTGATTGCATTCTTTGAAATTTTGTGGTAGCTTTGAACAATGTAAGTTATGGAGCCCCTCTCTCCGCTGAAAATTCTGAAAGCCCGCAATCCTTTATTTTGCGGGCTTTTTTCAAGATATGTCCAAAAAAACGTTTTATTTTTTAGTATTATTTCTTTTCGTATTGCGTTCTTTACCCATCCACCCTTTTTTTCCGTTTTTTCTCAAAAAAAATGGTTATCTTTGACCGTTCTTTGGAAAAAGAAAGGAAATTGTAAGTAAAAAAACAGTTTTTTAGAAAATCAATAGTTATATGACCAATTCTTTTATAAACCGTCATAATGGACCGCGCGAAGCTGATGTGCAAGACATGCTGAAAACTATTGGCGCCGGCTCGCTGGACGAACTGATAGACCAAATTATTCCTGCCGGCATCCGTCTCAAAACGCCGCCGGCGCTGGATACGCCCATCAGTGAAAACGAGTACCTGCGCAGACTGAAAACCCTTGCGCAGAAAAATAAACCTTTCCGCTCGCTCATTGGTATGGGTTATTACGGCACGGCAACGCTGCCGGTAGTGTTGCGCAATGTGTTTGAAAATCCCGCATGGTACACATCATACACGCCCTACCAATCCGAAATTTCACAAGGCAGGCTGGAAGCGTTACTCAATTTCCAAACGATGATCGCCGAACTGACCGGCTTCCCCATTGCCAACTGCTCGCTGCTTGACGAAGCGACCGCTGCCGCCGAAGCTATGAAAATGATGTTCGACCTGCGCTCGCGCGAGGCAGTGAAAGCCGGCAAAAACAGCCTTTTTGTCGATGAAAATATTTTTCCGCAAACCCTTGATGTGCTGCGTACGCGCTCCGCACCGCTGGGCATTGAAATAATAACGGGACAGTACGATACTTTTACAGTTGATGCACGGTGCTTCGGCGCAATTGTGCAATACCCTGCCGCCAACGGCGAAATACGCGACTATGCTGCATTTTGCCGGGCAGCGCATGAACACGGCGCACTGGTAACAGCCGTCTGCGACGTCCTGTCGTTGGTTATCCTGAAAGAACCCGCTGCTTGGGGCGCAGATGTGGCTGTGGGCAGTACGCAACGTTTCGGCATCCCCATGGGCTTCGGCGGACCGGCGGCAGCCTACTTCGCCACCAAAGACGAGTATAAACGCAATGTGCCGGGACGCATTATCGGCGTGTCAATAGACCGTTTGGGCAACCGGGCGTTGCGCATGGCGTTACAAACGCGCGAACAGCACATCAAGCGCGAAAAGGCTTCGTCAAATATTTGCACTGCTACGGCGCTTATGGCAACGATGGCGGGATTGTTTGCCGTGTATCACGGTGCGGAAGGCTTGCGCGCCATTGCGCAACAGGTGCGCCGCTATGCTGCCGGCGTTGCAGCCGCCCTGTCGGCAGCAGGCTTCCGGCTTGCCGCCGACCGGTTCTTCGACACCATCGAAATACAGGATATCGACGCGGCGGCTATCCGCGCGAAGGCGCTGGCGGCAGGCATCAACTTTTATTATCCGTCGGAACGCAATGTGCGCATCAGCTTTGACGAATTGAGCGACGACGGCGAAATAAAAACCATCCTGCAAATCTTCGGCTTGCCGCCGGAACTGCCCGCTGTCGCCGAAAAATTGTTCCTCCCGCGCGAAACGCCGCTGCTGACACAACCGGTATTCACTACCTACCGTTCCGAAACGGAACTGATGCGCTACATCAAAAAGCTGGAACGGCGCGATATTTCCCTCACGGATTCCATGATTCCGTTAGGTTCGTGCACCATGAAACTGAATGCCGCAGTGGAAATGCTTCCGCTTAGCTGGAGCGAATGGGGCGACGTACATCCGTTTGCGCCTGCCGGGCAGTGGGAAGGCTATGCACAACTGTTACGGGCGTTGGAGCATGATTTAGCCGCTATCACCGGTTTCGATGCGGTATCGCTGCAACCGAACTCCGGCGCAGCGGGCGAATATGCCGGACTGATGACGATACGCGCTTACCATATAGCCAACGGACAGCCGCACCGCAAAGTGGTTATCATTCCGGCTTCCGCACACGGCACCAATCCGGCGAGCGCAAGCATGGCGGGTATGCAGATTGTGCCGGTGAGTTGCGACGGCAAGGGCAACATCAACGTAGAAGAACTGCGCGAAAAAGCGCAACAGCACAAAGACAACCTGTCTTGCATGATGATTACCTACCCCTCGACGCATGGCGTGTTTGAAAGCCGCATCAGCGAAATTGTAGATATTATCCATGAGAACGGCGGGCAGGTTTATATGGATGGCGCCAACATGAACGCCCAGGTTGGACTTACAAATCCCGGCATTATTGGAGCAGACGTATGCCACCTGAATTTACATAAAACCTTTGCCATGCCGCATGGCGGCGGCGGACCGGGTATGGGTCCTGTCTGCGCGGCGAAACACCTTGCGCCATTCCTTCCTTCGCACACGGCGTTCAATGGCGGAAACGGGGCGGTAGCGGCAACGCCTTTCGGCAGCCCGCTCCTCTTGCCGGTTACGTATGCTTATATAAAATTGTTAGGCTACGAAGGATTGAAACGCGCTACGGAAATAGCGATACTGAATGCTAATTACCTCTCGAAAAAACTGCAACCGCACTACGCCACGCTCTACGTCGGCGACACCGGGCGGGTGGCGCACGAGTGCATCATTGACCTGCGCCACTTCGGAAAAGAATATGGCGTGGACGCTACCGACGTAGCAAAACGGCTCATGGATTTTGGATTCCATGCCCCAACGCTTTCGTTTCCGGTGCCGAATACGTTGATGATAGAGCCTACCGAAAGCGAGTCGCGCGAAGAATTAGACCGTTTCATTGAAGCGATGATAGCCATCAAGGAAGAATGCGAGGCGATAAAAAGCGGACAATCCGACCCGGCAGACAATCCGTTGAAAATGGCGCCGCACAATGCCCGCGAAGTCTGCAACGATAACTGGACGCATCCTTACACGCGCATGCAGGCGGCTTTTCCGCTCGGCAGGATAGCTGAAAACAAATGCTGGCCTTTCGTTGCCCGCGTAGATAACGGTTTCGGCGACCGGCGCCTGGTTTGCACCTGCGGCTTCGTACCGTCCGCCACAATGCACGATACAGATTAACGAAAAAATAATAAAAACGATGAATTCGGAAGCCATACAAGTAAACGTACAATCAGAAACCGGCGAACTGGAAGCGGTGATTATACATACGCCCGGCGCTGAAGTTGAGAACATGACGCCAAAACATGCACAACGGGCGTTGTATAGCGACATCCTAAACCTTCCGCTGGCGCAGAAAGAATACGCACAACTGGAAGGCGTGCTGTCCAAAGTGTCGAAGACTTACCAGGTAAAAGACCTTTTGATAAAGGTACTGGAAAACCATGACCGGAAAAAAGCGTTGGTCGGGAATATCTGCGCCGCCGAAAACGTGTCCGGCTACTTCGATGACTTGATGAACCTGCCGCCGGCGAAATTAGCCGTTTGCCTGATAGAAGGACTGCCGGCGCGCATTGACAACCTCACGGCATTCCTGAACGACGATTACTACGCGCTGTTCCCGCTCTACAACTTTTATTTTACCCGCGACGCCGCTACGGCTATCGGTCGCCGGATGCTCGTCGGGAAAATGGCGAACAAGGTGCGCCTGCGCGAATCGTTGATCATGGAAGCTATTTTTACCGACGACCGCCTGTTTGCCACCGACGCCGTGATTAACCCTTACAGTATGTTCGGCAGCCCGGAAATAATGATAGAAGGCGGCGATATTTTAGTGGCGCGCGAAGATGTACTGGTCATCGGAACCGGCTGCCGCACTTCGTCGCAGGGCGTTGATTTTATCCTCTCGCAATGGTGCCGGCGCAAGGAAGGACGCAAATATATTTTAGTGCAACAATTGCCCCATAAACCCGAATCGTTTATTCACCTCGACATGGCGTTTACGTTCCTTGACGCCGGTACATGCATGGTGTTCGAGCCGCTGATACTCGAAGACAACCGCTATGAAACCATCCTCCTCACGGTAGACAACGGGCGGGTGGCGCGAATTAAATATGTGCCCGATTTACTTGCGGGGCTGAAGAAAACAGGCATGGACGTGGAACCGTTGATGTGTGGCGGCAGGGACGATGAGTGGATACAGGAACGCGAACAGTGGCACAGTGGCGCCAACTTCCTGTCCATCGCGCCCGGCAAGGTCGTCAGCTATGCGCGCAATGTGCATACCATTGACGAACTGAACAAGCATGGCTTCGACATCATTCCCGCCCGGCAAGTAACGGAAGGAAAAGTAAACCTGAAAACAACCGGCAACTGTGTCATCACTATCGACGGCTCGGAACTGCCGCGCGGCGGCGGCGGCGCACGCTGCATGACCCTGCCGATACGAAGGAAGCGATAGAAAGTATGAATTGGCTAACGCCGGAACGACTTACGACTAAAATGAACCGCAAACTTTTGAACAGCGAATTAAACCGCCTGGCGCCGGAACAGTACAGGCAGGCGGAAAAAACGCCGGTAGCGTTGGTGCTGGATAATATCCGCAGCCAGCATAATATTGGCGCGGCGTTCCGCACTGCCGACGCTTTCCGGATTGAAAAGATAATACTCTGCGGTGTCTGCGCCGTGCCGCCAAGCGCAGAGATACACAAGGCAGCCTTGGGCGCTGAAGACACCGTTACATGGGAATATGCCGCCGATACCCTCGCCGCCCTCGCCGCCCTTCGCTGTGGCGGCTATACGCTGGCGGCGGTCGAGCAAACAGAATACGCCATTCCGTTACAGGAATTTGTCCCGCACGATGGGAAAAAATATGCCCTCATCTTCGGTAACGAAGTCAAGGGCGTGCAGCAGGCGGCAGTTGACTTTAGCGACTGCTGCATTGAAATTCCGCAAGCCGGCGTTAAACATTCACTCAATGTCAGCGTCAGCATTGGCGTCGTGCTATGGCATTTCTTCCGGTCAATGGGGCATGGCGAACTGCCAACCGGGCGCGGCGAACGATAAATTTCCGGTAACTTAAAAAAAATCATTATTTCTGATTGCGTAAGGGTAAAACGTGCGCTTGCGGTTCATCATGCTTTCCCTTCACGCAATCAGAAATCAGAAATAATTTCGTACTTTTGTTAGCGCTTAATGATACACATTTTATTTAAATATGAAAAAACATCTTATCCTTCTTATGGCAGCAACAGCCGCATTGAATGCATGTAACGAACAGCCGGGCGCCACTGCCGGCGGACGTAATGAATTAACCATCGCCGACGGACGCCTGACGGCAAATATCCTCAATAGCTTCGGGCGCGTGAGCGATCCGCAGGTGTCGCCCGATGGTAAAACAGTGCTCTATGGCGTATCATACCCGGATATCGCAGGGAATAAAAGTAACCGCGAATTGTTTACCGTCGGGACAGACGGTAGCCAACGCCGGCAAATTACCCACACCGCCCAAAGCGAAAGCAATGCCCGCTGGATAGCCGGCGGCGCGAAAATCGCTTACCTCGCCGGCGGGCAACTGTGGGTGATGAATGCCGACGGCAGCGATCCGCAACAAATCAGCCGGTACGATGACGGGATTTCGGAATTTGCTTTCGCGCCCGGCGAACGGCAGGTTCTTTTTATCAGCTCCGTCCGTTCTGCGGAAATACAACGCCCGTCCGATTTTTATGACGACCTGCCGGCAGCCAATGCGCGCATCGTTTCCGACTTGATGTACCGCCACTGGGACGAGTGGGTGGAAAATATCCCGCACCCGTTTGTCGCCGACTTCGACGGGCAGGCGTTAACGAATATTTTCGATATATTGTCCGGCGAGCCATTCGAATGCCCGTCGCGTCCTTTTGGCGGCGTCGAGCAACTGTCGTGGAGCCCCGATGGCAAAACTATTGCTTACGCCAGCCGCAAAAAAACCGGTCGCGATTACGCTTTTTCTACCAATACCGATATTTATTTGTTTGACCTCGCTACACGCGCCACCCGGAATATTACGAACGGCGGCGCCGGCTACGATACCGACCCGCAGTTTTCACCCGACGGGAATTATATTGCATGGAACAGTATGGCGCGCGAAGGCTACGAAGCCGACAAAGTGCGCCTCTATGTCCTGCGCCTTGATACCGGCGAAACACGCGATTTGACGCAATCATTCGATAACAATGCCGGCACGTTCCGTTGGGCGTCGGATAGCCGGTCGCTCTACCTGCAGGCGAGTGTGCGGGGGGCGTCGCGTATCTTTGAAGTAACCCTCGACGGGGATATCCGGGCGATAGCCGGAGGCGCATATAACTATGGTACGCCGCAGCCGGCAGGGGAAAAGTTAATCGCCTTGCGGCACAGTTTTTCGCAACCCGACGAATTGTACGCCATAGATACAGCCACCGGCGAAGCTACCGAGTTATCGTTCGAAAATAAACATTTGTTAGACCAATTAACAATGGGGCGCGTGGAAGAACGCTGGATAAAAACAACGGACAACCAACAAATGCTTACATTCATTATTTATCCGCCGGATTTTGATGCGTCGAAGAAATATCCCGCATTGCTTTTCTGTGAAGGCGGTCCGCAAAGCGCCATGGATCAATTTTGGTCGTACCGTTGGAACTTCCAGCTAATGGCGGCTAACGGTTATATCATCACTGCTCCTGCGCGGCGCGGCGTTACGGGCTTCGGGCAGGCATGGTGCGAACAAATCAGCGGCGACTACAGCGGGCAAAATATGCAAGACTACCTGTCGGCTATTGATAACCTGAAAGCCGAACCGTTTGTAGATGAACACCGGCTCGGCGCAGTGGGCGCCAGCTACGGCGGCTATTCGGTTTATTACCTTGCCGGGCATCATGCGAAACGTTTTAAAGCATTCATTGCCCATTCGGGTATTTTCAACCTCGAACAAATGGCGCTGACTACCGAAGAACTGTGGTTCGTCAATTGGGATAACGGCGGCTTCTACTGGGAAAAGGATAAACCGGTAGCCCAACGTTCTTATGCAGCCTCCCCGCACCGGTTTGTGGATAAATGGGACACGCCGCTATTGGTGATGCACGGCGAAAAAGATTTCCGCGTACCGTTCGAGCAGGGCATGGCGGCGTTCAATGCGGCGCGTATCCGTAATATCCCTGCAAAAATGGTATTGTTCCCCGAAGAAAACCACTGGATACTGAAACCGCAAAACAATATTTTCTGGCACCGTACCTTTTATGCCTGGCTGGACAAATGGCTGAAAGAGCAACAGGCAGTAGTGAAATAAGTAAATGAAACAGGCGTCAGCCAAATCTGTAAATATGAAAATCACTGATATTTTTAAACAACAATCACGCACATTCTCGTTTGAATTTTTTCCGCCGAAAGATGAAATTTCCGCAGTCGATTTCGGCATCAACGTCGGGCAACTGATGAAACTTAACCCGTCGTTTGTGTCGGTAACCTATGGCGCAGGCGGGTCGTCGCAGGAACGTACCTTTGCGCTGGTCGACTACCTGCAACAAAAAACAGGCTTGCAAACTATGGCGCATTACACTTGCGTGGGCGCCTCCAAAGAAAAAATTATTGCTGACATGCGGCTCATTCAGGCAATGGGGATAGAAAACCTGATGCTCTTGCGCGGCGATCCGCCGCAGGGCGCTGCAACCTTTGAGCCGCATCCCGGCGGGTTTGCGTATGCCAGCGAGCTGATGGCTTTTATCCGCGCAGCCGGTTTTGATTTTTGCATTGGCGGCGGCGCATATCCCGGAAAGCATCCCGATGCCGCTTCCCTACAGCAGGATATTGCCAACCTGAAAAAGAAGACTGACGCCGGCGCATCGTTTTTGCTGACGCAATTATTCTTTGACAATGCCGGGTATTTTCGTTTTGTGGAGCAGTGCCGTGCGGCAGGCATTGATTGCCGCATCATTCCCGGCATCCTGCCGGTTACTTCCTTCTCGCAGTGGTCGCGCTTTGCAGCTACGGGCAATGCGCCGGAAGCATTGAATGAAAAAATAAAATCATACGAAGGACAGCCGAAGAAAATCTATCAAGCCGGCATGGACTTTGCCATTGAACAATGCCGGGAGCTGTTATCGAAAGGCGCGCCGGGACTGCACTTCTTTACCCTCAACAAATCGCGGGCAACCGTGGAAATATTCGAAAGTTTGGTAACAGGTTAGAAAGGTAAGCCTGTTCGTCTGTCATTTTTACTGTTATTTTATCGCTGTTCAGGCAGAACCTTGTCACCCCAACAGGAGTAGCGGCGTGGCCAACTGTAAAACGGTAAGGTTAAGCAGGTTCTTTCACCGTTTCACGCAGCGGACTGGCAGTCCGCTTCCTATATGTTCCACATAACCAAATCTGTAATGACTATCAAATTCATGTAGCATGACTGCGCACGTGCTTGGTCCAGGGCAAGTTCCATGACTGATAGACCAGTACCTGCTTTGATATCTATAACCAGTCAGTTCACGGTGCATTTCACCGGCCCTGCTAGCTCCCCAAACACTAATGAAACTTTTACGAAACACTTCAGGGACAGCAGCCTGTTCTCTCTCATAAACTTTAGAAGCATCAGACAATTTTTTAAAATCATCATAAGAAGGCACGCGCCATGGGGATGGGCACAACTTGGCAGCACTGGCTTTGACATACGGCCAGTTATAATAATAGTATTTCATGTCCAGAAGTGTGGTATAGCTGCGGCACTGCGGCGCGGTCAAACTCAACTCGAAAGTTTCTTTATTACATTCGGGCATGTGAATGGCGTCGCTCCATGTTTGCTTGCCGACCGTCCATGTTTCGGTGCTGGCGGCGTGCGGCGGGGTGTTTTGGGCATAGCCGCAGCAAACCCCGCAAAGCATTAAAATGGTTAATAGTGTTTTCATATTACAAACTGTCAAAAATTTCCCTACGCTGTTAAAGGCTTTTCGGGTTCCGCCCCGTTTTGTAATGGCTTCCGGTCTCCATTGCTTCTCTGTTACTGAGGTTAGCGTGTTGTTTGAAATAATTTAAAAACATAAGACTTAAAGTTTATAAAATGCTTGCGTGCACTATTGCGTACTGGTTTACACGCTTAAAAATTGTCCGTAAAAACAGGATGCTATTTTTGATTTTCGCTTATTAGTTCTGCTATCAATGAGGTTAGTATTTCCACATCGCCGTTGACCGTTCCCGACATATAGCGTTCGTAAATATCGGCATTATCGGGAGGATTAAGATGGAGTGTCTGTCCTTTTTCGAGAGCGAGCAATCGCAGCAATTCGCGTTGTGTGCGACCGTTGCCTTCGCGGAAAGGATGCAGGTAATTGACAGCATCCAGGATTTCGGCAAGTTTGCGCGCCAGCAGTGGCCGGTCGTTCCTGTCGATTTGCCGGTATTCCGAAATCAACGCATCAATAAATGAAAAAGCTTTGTTAAAACGCTTTACGGGAAAAAATGGCTTGCCGTCCTTGCTTATTTCTACGGTTCGCAGCTTGCCTGCCCACGAATAAATGTCCTGAAACAAATAGTGATGTATATCAAGTAAAGCGTTAGCGCCATTGATTTTAAGCGGATTTTTATGCAACTCATTAGCTCTTTTGGTCGTTACGCCGGTTTCTATAATTGCCAGTCTGTCGTGGTCGGTAACGCCTGCCAAATTGCGCAATACGCCCGTTTCAGGGTCGGTGTAGATGTATTCGGGGTCAATATACCTGTATTTATTGGGCATATACTTTTTCTTTCACGGCATTAACAAACTGTAGAAAAGTGATATTATCCATCACATAATCGCGGATGAGCGCTATTTTGCCGGCTGTCGGTTCAAATCCTTCGTACATGTTTGAACCTATTGCATTGGCAACACTGTCAAGCGTAGCCAAATCAGGAAACGAAATCCCCATAAGCGTGAGATTATTTCTATCTACAACAATTGCTTTGTACATATATGTAATGATTTAAAAACACCCACAAAAATACAACTTTAATGGCAAACTGCAAAAT
>JAITKG010000107.1 GCA_031278495.1 Prevotellaceae bacterium
CACTTCGCCGACGTCAAATACAAAGTAGCCTTGTCCTTTGTCGTCAAATTGGAGGCTGTTCCCGTCGATAGCGTCGGATATATACAGGGTATCCAGCAGCAGGGGCAAATGGAATTGCGGATTCAGGTTATCATATTCCAGTTTGTCGAAATCGAAATCTTTTGCATCAAAGCAGGACATGAACAATCCGCCGGCTATTGCCCCGCCGAGTAAAAATTTGTAAATTCTTTTCATTTTTTTGTTTTTTTAGTTTATTTTTTAATTCGAATATTTTTGTTTTCCCATACCGTTGCGAAGGACACAAAGAAAAATATACTTCGCCTTACGCGTCACTCATTTTCCCACCCGCCAGCGGCGCAAAAAACCGGCTTCGCTTGGAAAAATACCGTGTTGCACCGTACGCACATCGGATACTACATAAAAAACTTTCGGGTCAAACTGTGTGATAATTTGCAGTACCTTGTCCGACTTTTTCCGGTTTACGACCGTTTGTACCACGCTCACTTCGCCCTCCATTCCCTCGCCTTTGTTGATAGTAGCGCCATAGCCGGACTGGTTCAACTGCGCGACCAGCAGTTTCCCTTCTTTTTTCGTGAACACGCTAATGAGCAGCGTACCGATAGCCAGTCGTTCTTCTACGTGCATCCCGATAAAACTGCCGGCGGCGTATCCTCCGGCGTATGCCAGGTAACAAATCAAGTCGCTTGACGCTTCGAGAATACGGCTAATAACCACAATCCAGATGAATACTTCGAGAAAGCCCACCAGCGGCGCAAGGTATTTTTTGCCTTTGGATATAAAAATGATGCGCAATGTTCCCAGTGTTACATCGCAGATGCGGGCAAAAAATACTAAGAAAGGCAGGTAGGGATAATTAAACAGTGTATCCATCATAAAAAATGACTTAGTATAAAGCAATGGACATACCGAGTTGCAGCCTGATGCCATCCATGTCCCGGATATAAAACGACCGGAAATTTTCTAAGGCAATATAAAATTGAAAGGTAGAGGCGCTAAAATTCATGGCAATGCCCGGATTAAACGCCCCCAAGTCAAAGAGAAAGTTATTGCCTGCCGATACCGAAAACCAGTCGCTGACTAACCGGTTATACATAATGGTTATGCCGCTACGGTCGAAATGTTGCAGGACGTCGGTACGGAATAAAAGCCCTACCCGGTCGTTCGGCGAGAAATTATAGGACGCCGAAAAGAACAGGCGTCCGGGTAAAACCGTGCGGAACGCATCGCCGTTGCGTTTTTCGAGGTCAAGCTGGTTTTTCAGCGTATCAAGGAATGTTTTCATCACATCGCCGCCGGAAGTAATATTGGTAATACCCGTGAAGGAAATGGACTGGTTATTTTTCACGCCTCTGTGTTCGGTAACGTCCGCATTCCAACGGATAAACCCCCAGTCAATAAAACTCAACCCAAATTCCAGTCCTTGCAGCGGCGTTTTAAAATATACGCCGGCATCAACGCCTACGCCGAGATTTTCAAAAATATTTCCTTTTGCCGTTTTAAACAAAATATCCGTCGAGCCCGTCAAGTCATAAGTATCGGGATTAGTCGCCAGTGTTGCTTTTAATGATTCGCTGTAGGCGCTTGCTATGCCGCCCAATAATTTTATGCGTCCGCTCAATGTCCAATTTTTATTGATATGGTAGCCATACCCGACCGACAGTTCGCCGTAAGCGATGCCAAAAAACGAAGCGTCCAACGTCAACGGTTTTTTGGTAAAAGCCGAATTGCCGTTGACCAGTAAGTTCACAATGTCTTTAGGCAGTCCGACGTCCCCATAGCCTTTTGCCGTAAGACCTATGGTGATATAATGTTTATTATTGAAGCGTTTCCCGAAAGTAAAAATATCGTAATTGAAATCTGCGGAAATATGGCTGTCATCCGGCATCGTGCTTGTGAGGTGGCGGTTGAAGAATAAGGAATCGCGACGATGGATAAAAATATCAGACCATGACAACGGGCTTCCAACGCCCACGCTGATATTCGCTAAAAAAGGAACGCCGAAATACATTTCCATTGAATCCGGGAAATTAGCAGGATTGCTGCGCAAGGCTTGCGGCGTAGTATTCATAAAATGCAGCAGGTTGCTTTCCTGCGCCGCCGCCGGACGGGACAAAAAGAAAAGCGCAATCCCTGCGATTATGAATAATAAATGCTTCTTCATAATTATTTTACTTTTTTGTGACCCCGGAGGGATTCAAACCCCCGACCTTCAGAACCGGAATCTGACGTTCTATTCAACTGAACTACGAGGCCAATAATTTCCGGTGCAAAGGTAGTAATTATTTCTATAATTAAAAACTTCCGATGACTGATACAGGAATAACACATTATGTTTTGCGTCTTGCCATGCGCCGCTGTGCGGCTTCACAACCCCAAAGGAGGAATTGGGATTTACAGATTGAGCTGCCGCGCCAGCCTAATTAGTCACATTAGCACATTAGTCACATTAGTCACATTAGCACATTGGCTGCTGCCGCGCCAGCCTAACTCATAACTCATAATGACGGCGCGCGGGACACGGCAAGACGCAAAATTAAATGCGTTGCCCCTGCGAATTCCCCAATTTCTTTTTGTATTTCAAAAATTCTTTTTACCTTTGCATTTAGTTTATGCTGTTTTAAACATAATTTATGCTCTTTAAAACATATTGACCGCTTTTATTCTACTTTAGAAATCTCGAAAATTTCTTGATAATTAGGAATAAAAGCAAAACTCCACGAGAGAAACGTGAATTTTGCTTATTTAATTATCGGGTATTCGAGAACCTCTAAAGTGATAAGTTCAATTCGCGTTTTGGAGTTTTATACCTGCCCCCAACCGTTCTGAATAGAACGCTTCCCAAAACAAGACTTCCCGGATAAAAGCTGCCACCATGTTAAAGGCGCAAATTACGTGAATGGTTATGAATGTTTATTACGAATTATTACGGGTTTATTTGAATTACGCGGATTTTTATGTCATACGAATTACGCAGATTTTTACGGATTACGCGAATATAATGCGGCAAAAGGGGATTGTTTGTGAATGTTTGTGTTTGGGAAAAAATATAAGTGTGAAGCAATCCCCAAAGCTGCAAAAGAGTTGAAGAAGCCCCCTAACCCCCAAAGGGGGAACAGGGGATTGACGATTGACGAATTGACGATTGACGAATTACGATTTGGGCTGGCGCAGGCTAATGTGAAGATGTGGAAATGTGGAGATGTGAAGATGTGATGATGTGGAG
>JAITKG010000167.1 GCA_031278495.1 Prevotellaceae bacterium
TTGGCAATTGCCAAAAGTAGGTTTCCAGTCGTCGGCAAGGTTTTGGCAATTGCCAAAAGTAGGTTTCCGGTCGGAATGACGGTGCAGTTGAAAGTTGAAAGTTGCTGCCGCGCCAGCCCAACTCTTAGTTCTTAACTCTTAGTTCTTAACTTCCCAGCCGCGCCAGCCACATCTTCACATCTTCACATCTTCACATCTTCACATCTTCACATCTTCACATTAGCCGGCGCCAGCCCAATTAGTCACATTAGCACATTAGTCACATTAGCACATTAGCTGCTGCCGCGCCAGCCAATTCTTAATTCCTAATTCTTTTTTGTACCTTTGTTTCCGGTAAACCGGAAATATCAACATACTTTAATATATGAAGAAAATTATTTTAATCATCGCGGGCGTCCTGTCAACGATAACGATAAATTCGTATGCCTGCACCAATTTCCTGGTAACAAAAGGCGCGTCGAAAGACGGTTCGACCTTCATTTCGTATTCTGCCGATTCGCATACCCTGTATGGCGAACTGTATTTTTGGGCAGCCGCCAAACATAAACCCGGCGTCGTCCGCCAAATCAGGGAATGGGACTCCGGGAAATTTCTGGGCGCTATCCCCGAAGCCGCCGAAACATATAATGTCATCGGCAATATGAATGAACACTCGGTGATGATTGGCGAAACTACTTACGGCGGTCGCGAAGAACTCGCCGACAGCGCCGGGCTGCTCGATTATGGCAGCCTTATTTATATTGCGCTGCAACGCGCAAAGAATGCCCGCGAAGCTATTAAAACCATCGTGGAACTGGTGGCGCAATATGGTTATCATTCCGAAGGCGAATCCTTCTCTATCGGCGACCCGAACGAAGTGTGGATACTCGAGATGACTGGCAAAGGCGCAGGCAACAAAGGCGCAGTGTGGGTAGCCGTACGTATCCCCGACGGTTATATCTCGGGACATGCCAACCAGGCGCGCATCACCACCTTCCCGAAAGACAACGGCAGGACGTCCATCAGCTCCCGGAACCTGAACAGGATTTTCCAGCCCGATATTGAAGTGGTCTATGCCGAAGACGTTATCAGCGTAGCGCGCGAAAAGGGCTACTTCAACGGCAGCGACGACGAGTTCAGCTTTTCGGATACCTACAATCCCGTTACTTTTAGCGGTGCGCGCGCCTGCGAAGCCCGCGTGTGGTCGTTTTTCAAAGACTATAATAAAGAAATGCTGGCATACGAAGACTATGCGCTGGGGCATAATTTGAAACACCGCATGCCCCTGTACGTTAAACCTGACCGCAAATTAGACATGCACGACGTAGCCCGCGCCATGCGCGACCACTACGAAGGCACGGCAATGGATATGACTGCCGACATCGGCGCAGGTCCCTTCAAAACGCCCTACCGCTGGCGCCCGATGACATGGAAATATAACGGCGTTAGCTATGTCCATGAACGCGCTACGGCGACCCAGCAAACCGGCTGGTGGTATGTGGCGCAAGCGCGCAGTTGGTTGCCCGACGCCATTGGCGGCGTACTCTGGTTCGGCGTGGACGATGCAGCTACGTCTGTCCTCACGCCCATTTATTGCAGCGCAAACCGCGTGCCGGAAGCCTATGCCGCAGGCAACGGCGATTTGCTAACCTATTCCGAAACCGCCGCCTTCTGGACATTCACGCGCGTAGCGCAATTCGCCTACAGCCGCTATAGCGACATCGCCCCCGAAATCGTTAAACTCCAACAGGAGTTGGAACGCCAATTTGCCGGACAGGTAAAGGAAACCGACGAAAAAGCGTTGGCATTATATACCAAAAAAAACACGAAAGGCGTCATAAAATTGCTGACCGATTTCTCAGTGAACACCGCCGGAAACCTTGTGAAACGCTGGAAAGAATTAGACGCTTACCTGCTGGTAAAATACATGGACGGCAATATTAAACAGCAAACGCCCGATGGTGAATTTGCCCGCAACCCCGATGGCTTGCCCGCCTTCCCGCAACAACCGCCCTACCCGAAAGAATGGTACAAAGCCATTGTACTGGACGCCGGCGATGTGCTAATGGGAAATTAAGAATTAAGAATGAGGTTGCGCCAGCCAGTCAGAAATCAGAAATCAAACAATGGATACGATCAGTCTTCGTAATATGGAATTTTTTGCGCCGCACGGCTGTTTTGAAGAAGAACGGCTGACAGGCGCCTGCTTCAGCGTGGACGCCACAATTCAAACCAACCTGCAGCAGCCCGCACATAGCGACAATTTGAACGATACAATAAATTACCAACAGCTATACGATATTGTGAAACGGGAAATGCAACGCCCGTCGAACCTGCTGGAACACGTGGCAGGAAGAATCCTGCAAGCGTTATATGCAGAACTTAACAATATCGACTATGCAACGGTCACCATTCGCAAACACAACCCGCCGCTGGGAGGGAAAGTCGGCGACGCATCCGTAACATTGAGCAAACAGGCGCCTGCTTCATGAAATTTTTATAACAGGCAGGAATGTTATTTTTGAATCTATGAAATTTTTCCTATCTTTGCAACCCATTTTTCAGGGTAAAGGTGAAAAATAAACACTTATACAATGTTGTTATCAGCGGCTTGCCGGCAGGCGTCCACACGTATCCTTTCGAGCTGGGCGATGCGTTTTTCGCCGGTTTTGAAAATAGCGAAGTGCAACACGGGCAATTGCAAGCCGAAGTAAGCGTAGAGAAACAGTGCGACTTCCTGCAATTAGGCGTCCATATTACCGGCAGCGTAACGACGCCCTGCGACCGCTGCCTTGACGACTTGCAGCTTCCGGTGCAGTTCCACGCCACGCCGGTAGTCAAATTCACCGATAGCGAAACAGCCGAATCCCTGCCCGGCGACGACGATATTTTGTGGGCTACCGCCGGCGACCATGAACTGGACATAGCGCCCTACCTTTACGACAGCATTATCCTCAGCCTGCCGCTTCGCCGCATCCACCCCGACGGGCAATGCAACAGGGAAATGACCGAACGGCTGAAACAAATGAACAGTGAATAATAAATAACGAACAAATAATTTTTAATATCTAATTCTTAATTCTTACAATATGGCACATCCAAAACACAAAATTTCCAAACAGCGCCGGAATAAACGCCGTACCCACGATAAAGCTGAAGTACCTACGCTATCCAGTTGTTCCAACTGTGGAACCGCCGTGCTTTACCACCGTGTATGCCCTGAATGTGGCTACTATCGCGGTCGGCTGATTATTGAACAAACCGCTTAACGTTTTCCATCATGAGAATCGGGATAGATATCATGGGTGGCGATTATGCTCCCGGCAATATCGTGCAGGGCGCTATAGACGCTTGCGGCAGGCTCGGCGCAGGTTCGCAGTTAGTCCTCTTCGGCGACCAACGGCAAATCATTGCCTGTTGCGAAAAAGCCGGATTTGATTATTCCGTATTTGAAATCGTCCACACCACCGAAGTCATCGAAATGAGCGACCACCCGGCAAAGGCATTCCAACAAAAAACGGATTCCAGCATCGTGGTTGGCTTCAAAGCGCTGGCAACACAGGCTATCGACGGCTTTGCCAGCGCCGGCAGCACCGGCGCCATGCTCGCCGGCGCCATGTACACCGTACGCCCTATTGAAGGCATCATCCGCCCGGCAATAGCATCGGACATTCCCCTGCTTACCGGCAGCCGCGCCCTCCTCCTCGACGTAGGACTGAATGCCGACTGCAAACCCGACGTCCTCTACCAGTACGGCATACTCGGCGCAATCTACGCCCACCTGATGAACGGGCTGGAAACGCCGCGCGTCGCCCTGCTGAACATCGGCTCGGAAGAAGAAAAGGGAAACCTCGTTACCAAAGAAACTTTCAAACTGATGAAAGATTCCACCGACTTCCTCTTTGTCGGCAATATCGAAGCGCATAACCTGTTTTCAGGCAAAACCGCCGACGTTATCGTTACCGACGGTTTTGTGGGCAACATCGTCCTCAAACAGGCGGAAGCCAACTACCGGATAGCAAAGAAGCGGAATATCGACGACGAATTTTTCAATCGCTTCAACTACGAACTCTATGGCGGCACGCCGGTTCTGGGCGTCAATGCCCCGATAATTATCGGGCATGGAGCATCCTCGCCGCTGGCGGTTACCAACATGATTTTACAAACCGAACAGGCTATCAAAGTACAATTAGTAACCAAAATTAAAGAAGCATTATACAAAAGCAAAACGAACATTACATGATGAAAATAACCGCAGCTATTACTGGCATCGGGGGCTATGTCCCCGATTATGTTCTTACGAATGATGAACTCAGCCATATGGTGGACACCACCGACCAATGGATTGTAGAACATACCGGCATCCGCGAACGCCGCATCCTTAAAGAAAAAGGAAAAGGCGTATCGGAAATGGGCGCAAAAGCGGTCGCCCAACTGCTCGAAAAAACAAATACTTCCCCTGCCGACATCAACCTCCTTATTTGCCCTACGGTTACCGCCGACATGGTTTTTCCCTCTACGTCGTGCATTATTTGCGATAAAATCGGCATCACCAACGCCTTTGCTTTCGACATCAATGCAGGATGCTCCGGGTTCCTTTACGGATTGACGATAGCTAAAAACTTTATAGAAAACGGCACGTGCAAAAAAGTGATTGTAGTGGCTAACGAAAAAATGTCCTCCATCACCGACTACAGCGACCGCAAATCCTGTCCACTCTTTGGCGACGGCGCAGCAGCCGTGCTGGTAGAACCCAACTATGACGGGCTCGGGATACAGGATGTGATACTGTATGCCAACGGCAGCGGCGCACAATACCTCTACCAGAAAGCCGGCGGCTCCATGTACCCGCCTACGGAAGAAACCGTTCGCAACCACGAACATTTCATCTGCCAGGACGGTCCCAATGTGTACAAACATGCGGTAACCAACATGTCCGCCGCGACCGACCTCCTGCTCGAACGCAACCATTTGACCAGCGAAACCATCGACTATTTTATTGCCCACCAGGCAAACCTCCGCATCATTGATTCCGTGCGCAACCGCATGGGACTGGACGAGCAGAAAGTTTTAATCAATATTGACAAACGCGGCAATACCTCTGCCGCTTCGGTGCCGCTGGTGCTGTGGGATTTTGAAAAACGCTTCAAAAAAGGCGACAATATTGTTATTGCCACTTTCGGCGCCGGTTTCACGTGGGGCGCCATGTATTATAAATGGGTATACTAAACGACTTTTCCCGGCCTCGTAGTTCAACGGATAGAATAGAAGTTTCCTAAACTTTTGATAGCAGTTCGATTCTGCTCGGGGCTACACATATACTCGATTTATAAGACCGGCTTCTAATTTCAGCATTCAAAGATTTCAAGATTTAAGGTTGCATATACAACTGTTACTTGAATCCTTGTTATTCCAAATCTTTTTGCCTTTTGCTTTTTCCCGAAAAAATGCTTACTTTTGCAAACATTTTTCGGGAAATTACTATTTTTAATAATAAATCAATAAAATTATGTCAGAAATTAAACGCGTGTATTTCTTTGGCAACAAGACTGCCGAAGGAAACGAAAAAATGAAGGATTTGCTGGGGGGCAAGGGCGCCAACCTTGCCGGTATGAATTTAATTGGTATCCCTGTGCCGCCCGGATTTACAATTACTACGGAAGTATGTAACGAATACTTCCGCAATGGCCGCGACGAAGCCGCTATCATGGCGGCAATCCGCCCCGAAGTGGAAGCAGCCATGAAGAAAATCGAAGCGGCGGTTGAAGGTCCCCGTTTCGGCGACAACAGCAATCCGCTGTTGGTGTCGGTGCGTTCGGGCGCGCGTGCGTCAATGCCCGGCATGATGGATACTATCCTGAATCTCGGACTGAACGACGAAGCAGTGGAAACCATCGCCGCCAAAAGCAATAACCCGCGCTTTGCGTGGGACAGCTACCGGCGGTTTGTACAGATGTATGGCGACGTGGTGCTTGGCATGAAGCCCGAAAGCAAGGACGCCGAAGATCCCTTTGAAGAAATCATCGACCATGTGAAAGCGCAGAAAGGCGTTCAGCTTGACACCGACCTTACCGCCGGTGACTTGAAAGAATTAGTGAAACTGTTTAAGGACGCGGTGAAGAAAAGTACCGGACGCGACTTCCCGGTCAATCCATGGGAACAGTTGCAGGGCGCTGTCATGGCGGTATTCAACAGTTGGATGAACGACCGCGCTATCCTCTACCGCCGCCTGAACCAAATCCCCGCCGAATGGGGCACGGCGGTGAATGTGCAGGCAATGGTGTTCGGCAATATGGGCAATAATTCCGCCACCGGCGTAGCGTTTACGCGCGACGCCGCCACCGGCGAAAACATCTTCAACGGCGAATACCTGATTAACGCGCAGGGCGAAGACGTGGTAGCGGGTATCCGCACGCCGCAGCAGATTACGCTCGAAGGATCGAAACGCTGGGCGAAACTGGCGGGCGTCAGCGAAGACGAACGCAAAACAACCTACCCGTCGCTGGAAGAAGCCATGCCCGAAGTATACAAAGATTTATTTAATACGCAACGCAAGCTCGAAGCGCATTACAAGGACATGCAAGATATTGAATTTACCATTCAGGACGGCAAGCTGTGGATGCTGCAAACCCGCAACGGGAAACGCACCGGCGCAGCAATGGTAAAAATCGCGATGGACATGCTCAACGAAGGCGTGATTGACGAAAAAACCGCCCTCCTGCGCTTCGAACCGAATAAATTAGACGAACTGCTGCATCCGGTATTCCAAAAGGAAGCGCTTGCAAAAGCCAAATCCATTGCCAAAGGACTGCCGGCGTCGCCGGGCGCGGCTACGGGGCAAATCGTCTTCTCCGCCGAAGATGCGGAAACATGCGTAGAAAAAGACAAGCAAGCTAAAGTGATATTGGTGCGCGTCGAAACCTCGCCCGAAGATTTGAAGGGAATGAACGTGGCGCAAGGCATCCTCACCGCTCGGGGCGGGATGACCTCGCATGCCGCAGTGGTAGCCCGCGGGATGGGCAAATGCTGTGTATCGGGCGCCGGCGCCGTTGCTATTGACAACAAAAAACGTACGATGACCGTCGGCGGGGCAACCTATAAAGAGGGCGACTGGATTTCGCTTGACGGATCTACCGGCACAGTATACGAAGGGCAAATCGCCACGCAGTTGCCGGAATTGAGCGGCGGCTTCGGGAAAATCATGCAACTGTCCGACAAACACGCCCGCCTGCTGGTACGCACCAATGCCGACACGCCGCGCGACGCCAGACAGGCGCGCGAATTTGGCGCACAAGGCATCGGGCTGTGCCGCACGGAACACATGTTCTTTGAAGGCGACAAAATACTGTCGATGCGCGAAATGATTTTAGCCAAAGACGAAGCCGGGCGGCGCGATGCATTGAAAAAACTTTTGCCCCTGCAACGCACCGACTTTGAAGGCATCTTTGAAGCTATGGACGGGCTGCCGGTAACCGTCCGCCTGCTTGACCCGCCCTTGCATGAGTTCGTCCCGCACGACGAAAAAGGACAAGCTGAAATGTCGGAAGTGATGGGCGTCCCGTACGAAGAAATACATGCGCGGGTAGAAGCCCTGCTGGAACAAAACCCGATGCTGGGCTTGCGCGGTTGCCGACTTGGAAACCTCTATCCCGAAATCACTGAAATGCAAACGCGCGCTATCATTGAAGCGGCATTGAACTTAAAAAAGAAAGGCGTAACAGCCGTGCCGGAAATCATGGTGCCGCTCACCGGCATCCTGTATGAATTTTTAGCGCAGCGCAAAATCATTGACGACACCGCCGCCAAAGTATTTGCCGAACGCAATGACCGTATCGACTACAAAGTCGGCACGATGATTGAAATCCCGCGCGCCGCGCTCACGGCGCACCGCATTGCCGAATCAGCGGAATTTTTCTCGTTCGGCACCAACGACCTTACGCAAATGACGTTTGGCTATTCGCGCGACGACGTTGCCAAATTCCTGCCGATGTACATCGACAAAGGCATCCTGAAAAACGACCCGTTTGCCGTGTTAGACCAGAAAGGCGTAGGACAGTTAGTGAGTATGGCGGCGGTGAGCGGCCGTTCGGTGCGTCCCGAATTGAAACTCGGGATTTGCGGCGAACACGGCGGCGAACCTTCTTCCGTAGAATTTTGCCACCGCATCGGGCTGAACTACGTAAGCTGTTCGCCCTTCCGCGTGCCTATTGCCCGGCTGGCTGCGGCGCAGGCGGCGTTGCGGTAAATAAAAGAGAAAGTTAATTCTTAATTTTGACAGCCGCCGATTGTTAATTGGCGGCTTTCTTTTTGCCAATTGTCACTTTTCAACACAGCAGCTAATGTGCTAATGTGACTAATTTTTTAATGTGACTAATTGGGCTGGCGCGGCTGGGAAGTTAAGAACTAAGAGTTAAGAACTAAGAGTTGGGCTGGCGCGGCGGCAACTTTCAACTTTCAACTTTCAACTGCACCGTCATTCCGACCGGAGTGCGCGAAGAATGAGCGCACGCAGCGGAGGAATCTGCTCCAGCACGCACCCAGTCATCGGTGGGCAGTGGCGGCTAGCTGCTCAAGCATGTGCGCGAGATAAAGAGCGAATTCACTGTGACTGTGCCCGTAAGCACGCGCGAGGAGGCGTCGAAGACTGAATGTGCATCCGATCAGCACCTGAACGAGCACCCGTTCAGCGCCTGAACGAGCGCCCGTTCCAATACCTGAACGAGCACCCGTTCTGCGCCTGAACGAGCACCCGTTCCAATACCTGAACGAGCGCCCGTTCCAATACCTGAACGAGCGCCCGTTCCAATACCTGAACGAGCACCCGTTCAGCGCCTGACCGCGCATGTGGTCAGCGCCTGACCGCGCATGTGGTCTAATACCTGACCGCGCATGTGGTCAGCGCCTGACCGCGCATGTGGTCTAATACCTGACCGCGCATGTGGTCAGCGCCT
>JAITKG010000181.1 GCA_031278495.1 Prevotellaceae bacterium
AAGGGGGAGTGAGGAAGCTTCATGTTATTGTAATTTTTATTCATTGTTTTTGTCGTAAGTCTGCCGCCGCGCCAGCCCAATTCTTAGTTCTTAACTCTTAGTTCTTAACTCCTCTGCCGCGTCAGCCACATCTTCACATCTTCATATCTCCACATCTTCACATTAGCTGCCGCGCCAGCCCAATTAGTCACATTAGCACATTAGTCACATTAGCACATTAGCCACATTAGCACATTAGCCTGCGGCAGCCCAATCTGTAAATCCGTAAATCTGTAAATTTTCTTTACCTTTGCGTGGAGTAAGATAAACAAGCTATCAATTCATGCCTCTGGTTACTTATATAGCATCTGCGGGTTCGGGGAAAACGTATGCGCTCACGAACGCTTACCTTCGCCTGCTGTTGTCGTCCCCTGCTACGGTGGCGAGTTACCGGCAATTGTTGGCGATTACGTTTACCAACAAAGCGGCAGGGGAAATGAAAACGCGCATCGTGGCGCGCTTGAACAGCCTGGCTGCCGGCAATGACGCCGACGCCATCCGGCAGTTTTGCAAGACGCTTGCCCTCTCGCCGGAAGAATTGCGCGACCGTTCTGTTGCCTTGCGTTCTGCCATTTTGCACGACTATTCGCATTTCTCGGTTTCAACGATTGATGCGTTTTTCCAGAAGATTGTACGCGCTTTCTTGCGCGAAATGGGTTTACTGCCGGGTTTTGCCCTGGAATTAGACAGCAGCCGTTTGCTTGATGAAGCAGTCGACGCTTTGTGGCAGGAGGCTGCGGCGAACCAACCCTTGCGCCGCCGGCTGGCGCAATTGATTAACCGGCGGATTGAAAACGGCAAATCATGGAATGCCCGCGAAGAGCTGAAAGCGATGGGCGGCGAGGTATTCAAGGAATCGTTCCGGAGTTTTGGCGGCAGGTTTTTGGAACAAACCGGCAACGCGGATTTTTTACACGACTATGAAACCGCCTTGAAGAAAATCGTTGCAAACTTCGCCAAAACCATGCAGGATACAGGAAAGAAAGCGTTGCAAATTTTGTCGGAAAACAACATAGCCGTAACGGATTTTAAGTACAGGGCGGCAAGTTTTGCCAATTACTTTAATAAATTAGCCGGCGAAACGAAAAATTACGCTCCCGGCGTTCGGGCATTGGAGGCGTTGAATAACGTGGATAAATGGCTGGCGGGCGACGCCGGAAAGGATGCGGTAATACGGGCAACTGTGTTTCCCTTAGTCAATCCACTGTTGCAGCAGGCGGTGACATGCTATGAAGAACGTTTTACAGATTACCTTACAGCGCAGGAAATCCTGAAAAATTTTTACAGCATGGCTTTGTTGGCTGATGTGGCAAACAAAGTAACCGCCATTGCCAGCGAAGAAAATTTATTGCTCATCAGCGACACTTTATATTTATTGCGGAATTTGATTGGCGACAGCGACACGCCGTTTGTCTATGAAAAAGCCGGCGTGTATTACCGTTCGTTCCTGTTGGACGAATTCCAGGACACGTCGAATATGCAGTGGGAAAGTTTGCGCCCGTTGCTGTTGAATGGCTTGTCCGAAGGCGGCGAAACGCTGGCGGTAGGCGACGTCAAACAATCTATCTACCGTTGGCGCAACGGCGACTGGCGGATTCTGGCGCAAGGCATCTATGATGATTTTGCAGCATTCGATTCGCAACGGGTAACACTGGATACCAACTGGCGCAGCGACGAAATTATCGTGAACACGAATAACGGGATTTTTTCCCGCCTGCCTGCCTTGCTGCAACAGCAGTTGAATGCCTGTATCGACGAAGCAGCCATGCCTCTGGGCGGCGAACAGGAAAAATTGCTGCGCACTGTCATCACGGAAGCCTATAGCGGAACGCAACAAAAAGTATCGCCCGGAAAAAGCGGTTCGGGAGGCTATGTGCACATCGAAACGGTCACTGCGCCTGATGGGCAGGATGACATGCCGCCGCCTGCGGCAAAGGAAACAGTATTGCAACGTTTACCGTTATTGATAGCAGAACTGCAGGATCGCGGCTATCGTCCGTCGGATATTGCCATACTGGCGCGCTACGGGCGCGAAGGGCAGGAAATAGCCAATACGCTGCTGCAATACAAGCAAACATCCGGCGACACGGCGCATTGCTTTGAAGTACTTTCGCAAGACTCCTTATATTTGGCGCATGCGCCGGTGGTGCAGTTTGTGATAGCGGTGTTGCAATGCACCGCATCGCCCGAAGCGATTTGCAGGGCTGTTGCCAACCGCTACCTGCAACGCTTTTTGCCGGAAGCAAAAATAACCAATGCATGGTTGGAAAAATTGCTTTACCGCCCGATGACCGAAGCTGTCGAAACCGTCATTACGCACTTCCGGTTGCACGAAGAACCGGCGAATTGGGCGTTCCTGCAAGAATTGCAGGATGTGGCGCTGGCGTATGCCAACCGCGAGCGCAACGATATTTTCAGTTTCCTCGAATATTGGAAAGATGCGGGCGGCAATTGTAAGTTATCGATGGTCGATAGCTGCAATGCCATACGGATACTCACTATCCATAAATCGAAAGGCTTGCAGTTCCCGGTAGTCATCGTGCCGTTTTGCAACTGGAGCATTGAGCCGAAAAGCAATTCGTTGATTTGGGTTAAAGCCGGCAAAGAACCGTTTGCAGGTCCCGGATACCTGCCGTTGAATTATACGAATGCGCTCGCTGAAACCTTTTTCAACGCCGACTATTGGATGGAACGCGCACAGGCGGCGATTGATAATTTGAATTTGCTGTATGTGGCGTTTACCCGCGCCGAATCGGAGTTATATGCTTTTATACCGCAACCGGCACGAAAAAAAGAGCATACCTTTGCGCATATTCTTCCCGCCCTGCTACAGCAGGAAAAATATACGGTCGGCGTTCCGGCGCCGCGCCAGCCCGCCGGCAGCGAAATGCCGGATACTTTTGAGTTGGAAAAATATATATCGTTGCCTTACACGAATACGTTGCGCGTAAAATATGCCGACGGGCAACCGCCGGATATAGGTGCGGCAAGCGTGCGCGATTACGGTATTTTGATGCATCGCGCCTTTTCCTGTATTGCCACGCCGGATGACATAGGCGCTGCCGTTGAAAAATTAGTGGACGACGGCTTTTTAACCAATGACGCCGGGCAGCGGGAAACCTTGCAAACCTTGCTGGAAAACGCCTTGAAACAGCCCGGCGTAGCGGAATGGTTTGACGGAAGCTGGCAACTTTTTACGGAAACAAATTTATTGCTTCCTTCCGGAACGCTTGCCAAACCTGCCCAACTGCGTCCCGACCGGGTGATGTTTCGCAATAATGAAGTGGTGGTGATTGATTATAAATTTGGTAAAACACAAACGCCGCAACATATCCAACAGGTAGAAGAATATATTTCATGTATGGAAAAAATGGGTTATGCTTACGTACAAGGCTATTGTTGGTACATTTCGTTAGGACAAATAAAATGCGTCAAAACGAAACAAGATATATAATTGATTTATAACTTGTTTTTTGTTTCCATAAAGGGGATATACAATTTTTTATAAAAAAATATTGAATTGTTAATAAAATATTATGTACCTTTGCCAGATAATAATAATACATGCATTGCTATATTTATATGCTTTGAGGTAAATGAGAAGGATACAATTAGTAATATTATTACTGCTAATCTCTACGGGTTTTGTGTTTGCTCAACAAGATATGTTATATTCACAATATGTCTTTCATAGCTTAGCTATTAACCCCGCCTATGCAGGTTATAAAGAAGCAGTCAATGCAAATGTTTTTACCCGCCTGCAATGGGTAGGTATTCCCGGTTCTCCCAAAATATATTCCGCTATTGTAGATGGCATTGCTACAGAAGGTAAAAATGTCGGATGGGCAGGACAGTTGGCAAGCGATACCAAAGGAGCTTCCAATACTTTTTCCGTTTATGCTACGTATGCATACCGGTTAGCGTTGAACAGGCGTAAAGACCGTCTGTCATTCGGTATCAGCGCCGGGCTAAGTTATCAACTAATTGACAGGGACAAATTAGTCCCGTATGAATTGCAAGACCCGACCTTAGCGAACCTGCAAGGAGAAGCGCGTCCCGACTTCCGGTTTGGCGTTTTTTATGATATCCCCTCATTTTATGCGGGGCTTTCCATTACCAATATATTTGCCAATTTTACCTATGCTAAAAAAATCCCGCACCTTTATTTTTCTGTAGGCGGATTGTTGGAACTTTCGGAAGCGGTATCCCTAAAACCTACTTTATTGTTGCGGGAAGATTTTAATGCTCCGACTAACATGGACATAAACTTATTCGGTATCTTCGCCGACCGCGTATGGTTAGGCATTGGTTACCGTACGGGGATTCCTTTCAAAGGTAATTTGGAAAGTATTGATAAACTCGTCGCAACGGACGCCATGTCATTCCTTGCGCAAATTTATGCTACGCAATCGTTGCTGATAGGGTATTCATACGACCACAACTTGAATGGATGGCCGGCTACGCAGGAAATTTCAATTTCATATACGTTTAAACAACGTTATAACCGTTTGAGAAATCCCCGGCATTTTTGATAGACAAAACTAAAGCCTTATGAGAAGAGGATATAGTATAGTTTTTATATTTCTTTGCTTCGCTTCTGTCGTTTTTTCGCAAACAAAAAAGGACATAAGGGCTGCTCGCCAGATGATGAGTTATTATGATTATAATGGCGCGTTATCGTTGTTGGAAAAAGCCATGAAAGCTACCAAAACCATTGACCCGGACGCAGTAGACGCATTAGCGGAATGTTATCGTAAACTAGGTAATTTAAGCAAAGCGGAAAGCACATACAGTTGGTTATTAAAATTAGGTAATTACAGCGCAGAAGCCCATAAATATTACGGGGAAGTGTTAATGTATTTTGAAGAATACGCCTCGGCAAAAGAACACTTCGAAACATACATGAACATCGTCGGGAATGACCCGTTGGTAAAGCGGCACATTACTGCATGCGACACAGCCATGCGCTGGATGATAAAACGGGATAGTTCGGTGTTCAAAGTAATGAATGAAACTACGCTGAATACGAAATATTCCGAATGGGGCGCCATAATCATGAGGGATAACCGGTATATAACGTTTGTTTCAGACCGTGGCGCTACCGGAAGTACCGGCATAAATCTTTTACGTCCGTACAGGACGCGCAAACCCGTACATCAGGCGGAACAAACCGGTTCTTCAAGGGTTTCCCGCGCTTCTGTAGTGTCGCCTCTCTATACCTTGCTGGACGACGGTTATAATATAGGTCCCATGCTCTATACAAGCAACGGGCGAAAAATGTTTTATACGCGTACAAGCGTTACCGGCGAAACGGTAGATGAAGGAATAGCAATACTGGACAGGAAACTTGAAATAGAAGAAGCCACATTAGCAACAGGAAATAAAGTAACCAGGACAAAATTATTTGAATATAACAAGCCGACGGAATATTCGGTGGGGCATCCCTGCTTGAGCCCTGATGAAAAAACGCTTTACTTTGTTTCGGACATGCCCGGCGGCTATGGCGAAACGGATATTTATTTCAGCGTGCTTACGGCGCAAGGACATTGGAGCGAGCCGGTAAATGCCGGTCCGGTAATCAATACGGAAGGGCGGGAAATGTTTCCCACAATGGATTCTACAGGTATCCTTTATTTCTCGTCGAATGGACATCCCGGCTACGGCGGGTTGGATATTTTCCGCGCTAAAGGGGAAAAAAACCACTGGGTGGCTATCGAAAATTTGCGTGCGCCGGTCAATAGCGGCGGCGATGATTTTTATTTGATTTTCAATCGTGGCATGGAAGACGGGTATTTTGCTTCTAACAGGCGCGACGGGATGGGAAGCGATGATATTTATTACTTCCAACTGACAGGTCCGCTGCCTGACATAGGCTACATTGAAGCGCCGCAAACATTTGTCCAGATTATTGAGAAAAGAACTGTGCGAGGCTCCGTAATGGAAGAAGAAACCGGAAATCCGGTAGAAGGGGTATCGCTTTCCTTGTTGGAAAAGGCGACTAACAACGTACGCTATGCGACAACAGATGCGAACGGTAACTTTTCTTTTGAACTGGACGAAAACACGAATTATATACTCTCGTATATCAAGGATGGGTATGTACCGGTTATTAACTTTGAATTCAAAACAGGTAACCGCGTGGCTATGCAAAAGCAGCGTTTGGATTTAAAGATGAAATCCGCTACGCCCGTAGTCAATGAAGACATTGTTATAGATGAAAATATTGTTTTGGATTTGGAACAGGGCTCCGGCATAGAATATAGCGTACAAATTTTAGCCAATAAAGAATATCCCGATTGGAACTATTTAACGCGGGCAAGGGAAACATATCCGCAATACAAGATTTTTTACGGAAGTTTTCCCGACGCCTTTACCCGCTTTACTATCGGGCGTTTCAAACAATTGAAAGAAGCCAACCTGTTGATGAAAGAATTGCGCAAGATAGGCTATGCGGACGCTTTTGTAGTGATGTTTGTAGATGGAAAACGGAAAGTAATATCCTATCATTAACGGATAAACATTCAAACACTATAAAATTATGAAAAAAATTCTCACCCTCGTGTTATTATTTGTTTCGGGCGCGCTTGCCGCACAGGATATCGCTTTACCGAAACCGCAAACTACCGGTGGAAAACCTTTAATGGAAGCCCTGAATGCCCGCCGCACGGGACGTTCATTTGCCGCGCAGGAATTAACGCAGCAACAATTGTCCAATTTATTGTGGGCTGCGAATGGCGTGAACCGTACCGATGGAAAACGCACTGCGCCTTCAGCGGGCGACAGCCGGGAAATAGACCTCTATGTGTTCCTGAAAACAGGCGTGTATTTCTATGATGCGCCGACACATAAACTGGTACAAAAATCCAACGCCGACGCCCGTAAAAACGTAGGCAGGCAGCCCTTCGTGGAAACGGCTCCCGTAATATTGGTTTACGTGGGCAATTTTGACAAAATAGCGCGGTTTGACAAAGAAAGCCAAAACTTTTATACGGCTACCGATGTAGGCTATATCAGCCAGAACGTATATTTGTATGCAGCTTCGGAAGGCTTGTCCACTGTGGCTTTGGGCATGATCAACAAAGATGAACTTGCCGAATTGCTGAAAATCAAAAACGGGAAACTGCTGTTAGGGCAACCGGTAGGATATCCCGGACGATAACGCGCCTGCAACAACAGACAGCGCATCGCAACACTCCTATATTGAAAGAATGCAGTAGCCCGAAACAGTATATTTGTTTCGGGAAGTAGTTTTTTTATTAAAAATTAC
>JAITKG010000192.1 GCA_031278495.1 Prevotellaceae bacterium
TTATATTATATTTAATGGTTTTAATCCGTAGTTTCTTTCTCTGTTTGTTCCTTTGTTTCGTCTACAAATTGCGTTACCAGTATCAGTGCGCTTTCGTTCTCTTCCATTGCCGGCAGGTACTTGGCGAATTTCACCAAATCCGATGTACTTAAAAATTCCCGCAGCTTCGGAATGAAATAATCCGGCAATGGCAATTGCGCCAACGCCTGCAAGATTTCGTCCGACGTCTGTTCCGGCGCCTGAATGGCATAACGCTTCTCCAAGTACACCCGCAACACGTCTGTAACGCGCGTATAGTACAATTTCACCTTATTATTTTGCCACAGTTTTTCGGCTTTGATTTTTTCCAGTTCCCGTAGCGCCACGATGTGCGGCGGCTCAGCGGGCTTGATTTTTCCAAACACCGGCTGTTTCTTCCGCAAACGGATAATTACATAAATTAACGCTGCAATCAACGCCAATATGAGTATTCCCATTGTCGCCCATGGCCACAGGATTTCCAGCAATGTATAAGGATACTTTACCGGCGGTTTGATGTCTTTCAATAATTTTACTTTTGTGCTGTCGTCAGCTGACAGGAAAGCGATGAGCAGGCTGTCGGGCAGGGTGTTTACTTTCAGGGTAACCGAATTGAAATAAAGCGTATCCACCAGATTATTGTTGCGGTGTGTAACCAGCGCCGGAATCTGCGGCAGCTCATAAATCCCCGCGTCGAACGAGGTTAGCAGCAGTTTGCTTTCGATGGTTATATTGTCTTTTGTGCGTTGCAATGTATCGGGACCGGTAGTTTTCAGCACCTCAATCAATCCATTCCCGATGCTGTCAACGCGTGCAAAATATACCTGCACGGAAGAAGGCATCGTCGCCTTGAACGACCATTCGACTTGCTCGCCAATCATAATGCTGTCGCGGCTGAGCGAAGTACTGAACAAGGGCTCCTGCGCAAAACCCGCCTGCGCCGCCATGATAAAAAAAGTAAACAAGATAATTTTTCTTCTCATTTTATTTATACTTGCATTTATACAGTAATCAACCTTTGTTATGACCGGCTCTCAAACAAGCGCACCAACGGTTTCACATAATCTTCGCTTGTACTGATGCGCACATTGTCTACGCGGCATTTCGAGAGCGCCTGCGTAACGTTCCTGTCCGCTTCGCGCCACCATCCGGCATAATTGTTGCGCACTTTGCGGCTGGAGGTGTTTACCCATATTTCCTTGCCGCTTTCGGCGTCGCGCAGTTGCATGATACCGACCTTCGGCAACTCCGTTTCGCGCGGGTCGTAGAGGCGGATAGCCGCCAAATCGTGTTTATTGGCTGCAATTTTCAGTGCATCGGTAAAACGCGCCTGCCCATTGGCGTCGAAGTCCAGCATGTCGGACAGCACAAATGCCGTGCAGCGTTTTTTGATAGCATTCGTCAGGTATTGCAACGCCGCCGACACGTCGGTTTGCACGCCCGCCGGCTCAAATTCTATCAACTCGCGGATGATGCGCAATAAATGCGTGCGGCCTTTTTTAGGCGGAATAAATTTTTCTACTTTATCGCTAAAAAATAACGCCCCTACTTTGTCGTTATTGATAGACGCCGAAAACGAGAGCACCGCTGCCACTTCCGCCATCAGGTCGCGTTTCAGTTTTTGTACAGTGCCGAAATTCCGCGAGCCGCTGACGTCAATCAATAGCATCATGGTGAGTTCGCGCTCTTCTTCGAAAATCTTTACGTAGGGCGCATTCAGGCGGGCGGTAACATTCCAGTCCATGTTCCGCACATCGTCGCCATACTGGTATTCGCGCACCTCACTGAACGCCATCCCGCGTCCCTTGAATGCGCTGTGGTATTCGCCTGCAAAAATTTGCCGCGACAGTCCGCGCGTTTTTATTTCAATCTTCCTGACCGATTTCAGTAAGTCGTTTACCATTGTTATAAATAATATGTTCTTGCTTTTTGGAAACTGTTACGAAAAGTAGAGCATTACTCATTTCCACTGCCGCTTTCTATGGTACTTCCACGCTATTGAGCACTTGCGTAACGATGTCTTCCGGCGTGATATTTTCCGCTTCGGCTTCATAGGTAAGCCCCATGCGGTGGCGCAGCACTTCGTAGCAAACGGCGCGCACATCTTCAGGAATCACATAGCCGCGATGTTTCAGGAAAGCGTATGCTTTCGACGCCATAGCCAGTGAAATGCTGGCGCGCGGCGATGCGCCGTAAGCCAACAGGTTCTTCAACGACGCCAGCCCATATTCTTCCGGCGTGCGGGTAGCATACACAATATCGACAATATAGCGTTCGATTTTTTCGTCCATATACACATCGCGCACCACGCCCCGCGCCTTGATAATATCTTCGGGTTTCAGCGAGCAGGTTGCTTTCGGAAATTCGCCCGAAATATTTTGCCGGATGATGAGTTTTTCTTCATCCTTACGCGGATAACTTACCACCACTTTCAACATAAAACGGTCAACCTGCGCTTCGGGCAGCGGATACGTTCCTTCCTGCTCTATCGGGTTTTGCGTGGCAAGTACCAAAAACGGTTCAGGCAGCTTGAAAGTCTTGTCGCCAATAGTAACTTGCCGTTCCTGCATGGCTTCGAGCAGGGCGCTTTGCACCTTTGCAGGCGAACGGTTAATTTCGTCAGCCAAGATGAAATTCGCGAAAACAGGTCCTTGCTTCACTTGAAATTGCTCGCTTTTCTGACTGTAGATAAGCGTTCCGATGAGGTCTGCAGGCAGCAGGTCGGGGGTGAATTGGATACGGCTGAATTGTGCATCGACAATACTGGCAAGCGTATTTATGGCTAATGTTTTTGCCAGTCCCGGCACGCCTTCCAGCAGGATATGCCCGTTGGCGAGCAGGCCTATCAGTAAATTGTCGACGAGGTTTTTTTGACCAACAATCACCTTGTGCATTTCCATATTGATAATGTCTACAAAGGCGCTTTCCTGTTGAATCCGGTCGTTTAGTTCTTTGATGTTTGCTTTTTCCATATAAATGTTTATTTTTGTGGTTTTATTTTTCGTTTGTTAAGACTAAAAAATTATAAAATAGTTTAATGATAAAAAAGAGTTGCGAAAATACAAAATTTTTTGGAGGGAAACAAGTTATCGGATGTTAATAGTGGGCTTAAAAGTAGTCAAAAAGTAATGCGTTATTTCATTTATTTATCATATAAAGGAACAAATTATCATGGATGGCAAGTGCAGGCCAATGCCCGCACGGTACAGGGCGAAGTGAACCGGGCGCTTTCGCTGTTGCTGGACGAAAAAATAGAAACCACCGGCGCCGGCCGCACCGATACCGGCGTGCATGCAAGCTACTTCGTGGCGCATTTCGATAGCAGGCAATACGAATTATACGTTGCCGCCAACGGTACGGCACAAGCCCTGTATAAACTCAACTGCATACTTCCCGGCGACATTTGCATCCACGATATTCTGCGTGTGGAGGCTACTGCGCACGCACGCTTCGACGCAGTGCAGCGTACTTACAAATATTATATAAGTACGGAAAAAAATCCGTTCAACACAGAATTTGCAGCGTTCATTCCTTTTAAATTGGATGTGGCGGCAATGAATGACGCGGCGCAATTGTTGTTTGAATACACCGATTTCACCAGTTTTGCCAAATTGCACGGGCAAAGCAAAACCAACCATTGCCGTATCATACAAGCCCGGTGGGAAGCTACTGCCGGCAGGCTGGAATTTACTATTTCCGCCGACCGTTTCCTGCGCAATATGGTGCGCGCCATCACCGGGACATTGATTGACGTGGGGCGCGGAAAAATTACCGGTGAAGACCTGCGCCATATTATAACCCGAAAAAACCGTTGCGCCGCCGGCAATTCCGTACCCGCAAAAGGATTATGGCTAACGGATATACAATATAAAAATGCACCGGTATTCCCCCGTGCATAAACTTACCTGTTATAATATAGGTAACAACCGCCGCCGGCTTGCTTCGGGTTACGTCTTCGTTGGGCGAACAGCGGCAATGAATAAAACAGGGAGAAAAGATTTTCTCCCCTACAGGTAAATACACACCTAATTTGTTTTAATCGGCATTTATTTGTGGGCAATCCTGAATTTATTATGCCCCGCGCATTTTCTCTTTGGTTTTCTTCAATTGGATTTTCAACACATCCACGCATTGGCGCACGGCTTCCTCAAATGTCCTGCATTGTTTTTCGGTGCGTAAATCATAGCCGGGAATTTCCAGACGGACGGCTACTTTTTTATTATCATGATCCGGGGTGAGGCTCATGGTAACCTCTGCAGCGATAATGCCGTCGAAAAAACGGTCTAACTTCTTTACTTTTTTGATAGCAAAATCTACCAATTTGTGGTCGGCGTCAAATTTTACCGATTGTACACGTACTTCCATAATTTGTCCTCCTTAAATAAAAATGTTTATTATTGATTGATGCGATTATTGAAACGCTGATTTTCATCCTCGCTATTTTATTATTATTTAATCTCTAATACTTATATTTTTCCACAAAGCCGCAAAAAACGCAAAGAATAATTTTCTTGTTTTTTAAATTCTACCTCGTCCGCTGCCCAGTGCTACTGTCTTCCGCTCTCGGGTGCGCTTTTGCGTATACTTTTTTTAATTTGGCAAACGAATTGTGCGTATAAACCTGCGTAGCGGCAAGGCTCGAATGTCCCAATGTTTCCTTTATACTCATGATGTCGGCGCCGTTGTTCAATAAATGCGTAGCCAGCGAATGGCGCAACACATGCGGGCTTTTTTTCCCCGTAAACCCTTGTTGATTTGCCAGCCGGTCGTGCACTAAGCGGTTTACTGCCTGTGGATACAACGGTTTTCCTTTTCCGGTTACAAACAGGCGGTCGTTGCCGGCCAAGTCCGGGAAAGTCGTTTCCCGCAAGGTTAAATAATCCTTCAACTGCGTCGTTATTTCTTTGGTAAGCGGCGTTTCGCGCTGCTTGTCACCTTTTCCGGTAACGCGCAATACCACTTCCGTACCTGCAATATGAATATCTGCCGGGCGCAAAGCAATCAATTCGGCGCGGCGGATGCCAGTGGTATAAAACAAGTCAATAATCATCCGGTCGCGCACGTTGATATAATCGCCGCCGGCAATGTCGCTGTTAAGGAAATCATTTAGCGCCGTTGCTGCAAAAAATTCAGGTAGCCGTTTGCTTGTTTTCGGGCGTTGGATTTTTTGCATCGGGTTTTTTTCGAGGACATTTTCCTTTAGCAAAAATTTGAAAAACCGGTTCAATGCCGAAAGTTGTAAATTGACGGTGCGTGTGGACAGTTGGTTTTTGAGCAAACCAGCCATCCACGAACGTATTTCTTGCGCCGTCAATGTAGCCAATGCCTGCGTATCGTTGCCGGGGATGGCTGCGTGGTCTAAAAAATGCCGGATAGCGTCGGCATAGATACTTATTGTCCGCCCGGAGTAGCGTTTTTCGTAGCGCAAGTGGTTAATGAACCGGTGATACATTTGCCCGTTGTTTTTTCACCGCTAAAATAAAAAAAAAAACCGGAAAGTGCAAATAAATCGACTTTCCGGTCCTTATGTTGTAGGGAAAATTATTCTTCTTCCGACTGCAAACGTTGGCGGTAAACGGCGCGTTTAATTTCGTCACGGCGTTTTACGGATTTCTTTTCAAAAGTTTTGCGTGAACGTAATTCACGGATGACGCCTGTTTTTTCGAACTTCCGCTTAAATTTTTTCAACGCCCGTTCGATATTTTCACCTTCTTTTATTTGTACAATAATCATGGAGTCACATACACCTCCTTTTTCTTTCGGTCGGCAAAGGTAGTAAAAAAAATCCGGATAGAAAATACGTAGATTCAAACGCCAAATGCAACCAATAATAAAGCGGCGTCTATATTCAGCGCTATAAACTAATTCGCAGTTCATGATGGATTGTTTTTTATAAGGTTGTGCGATGAAACCCTAATAGGGGCAAGGCACAAC
>JAITKG010000091.1 GCA_031278495.1 Prevotellaceae bacterium
TTCGGTTTTACATCCGGCGAAGGCTACCAAAAAGGCAGCTATGGTAATTAAAAGGCTGTTTGTTTTCATGCTTTCTATTTTTTACGGTTAATTATTCTATGATGCTAAGAAGGTTAATCACTACGCCATAATCCGTCCATGATGCTTCCAGCGTCAGTTGCAGGTATTAATATATCGCAGGGTTCATTATTTGAATCGCCTGCCGGAGGTATTTATAATCGGGGTCATGCCCGTATTCGTATTCCATGTGGTATGACCCGCAGCCGCCCTTGCGTCCCTGCGCGGGTTCCCAGTAGGCCATTCCCCAGAGGGAAGGGATAACGCCGCGCACGGGATCGCGGAAAGCGGTTCCGCCGGTGCTCCAGTGCCGTTCAAAGTCTTCGGTGATGATGAACTGGTGCGGCTTAAAAATATTGTTCACGGCATTGTAACGCGACTGGTAAGCCACCGGCGAGGTTTTGTCATAAGCCTGCGACACGGCATAATCGAAGTATTTGCCGGCTTCGGCAGGCACCAAATTCAATTCCCCGTCAATGATCAATAACCGTCCGGTGCCGGATTGGGGACCAAAGTACTTGCCGAGTTCTTCGACAAACAGCGTGAATTCGTCGCCCATGGGGCAATCCCTCACATCGTCAATACCGCCGATGGTGGGTTCAAAGTCAATATCCAGCCCGTTGAAGCCGCAACCGATGATGTCTTCGGCGAGGGCGCGGGCGTATTCGCGCAGGGCGTCTTCGCGGTTTTCAGACCAGGTGCGGTCGGGCAGTCCCTTGCCTATCCAGCCCAGTAAAATGGTTACGGTAACTTTCGAGCCGTATTCATTTTGCACCAGCGCCAGCTCGTCGCGCTGTTCCTGCGTTATCATGGCGCTGTTAATCATTCCCCAGATAGAAATAATATCCACGCTGTCGGGAACAGAACTCAACGAGCCTCTTCTGGAAGGGCTGGCAGGATTCCACCCGCCGAACCAGCCGAAATAGAGTTCATGCTCGCTCCGTTTGTATGCGCGGAGGTTTTCGTAGTAGTTACCGTCTTTGTTCGAGAGCTGTTCGGGCGCGTCCACAACGGTTCTTTCCATGTCTGTCCAGTCGCTGCATGCCCCGGTTGCCATAAGCAACCCTGTCAATACTGTTATATATATTATCTTTTTCATATTTCTTTTTTAATTTCCGGTTTCTAACTGGCTGGCGTACCAGCCTTATTATTCATTGTTTGTTGTTCATTTACTAAACTTCACCCGTGTGAGCAGGTATTTATGCACCTGTGCGCATAGCGCCTGTGCACCTGTGTGTATAGGCGTTTATACACCCGTGTGTATAGCGCCTGTACACCCGTGTGTATAGCGCCTGTGCACCCGTGTGTATAGGCGTTTATACACCCGTGTGTATAGCGCCTGTGCACCCGTGTGTATAGGCGTTTATACACCCGTGTGTATAGCGCCCGTGCACCCGTATATGCAGGATCAGGTTGTTCATAATTCATAATTCTTAATTCTTCCTGTCCCACCACAGTTTTACGCCGCCAGTGTCTTTACCGCCGATCATCTGTACGGCTTTTGCCACTTCGGCGGCATTGTTGGCATATTCAGGCGCGGGGAAGACCAGCCGGCGTATCTGCACGCCCGTGTCTATTGTCCCGCCACTGTTGTTGGTAACCACCGGCAATATTTTCGGATAGCCCGTGCGGCGGAATTCGCTCCATGCTTCCTGCCCGTCGGGATAAATCGCCAGCCATTTCTGGGTGATGATGCGCTCGAGTTTCTTTTCATCAGCGGCAGCCTCATCCCATTTGATGGTGATAACGGTGGTGGCAGAGGCGTTATGCGACAAAGCCTTGTCCTCAAAAGCGACAGGCGTCGATTTGCTGTCGGCGCTGTAGGCGGCGGCAGCCGAAGCTACGCCCCACTGTTCAAAGGAAGTGGCGATACCCTGATTGTATAAACTTTCTGCCGTGCCGCCCATATTCCATCCGCGCATGGCGCCCTCCGCCCGGAGGAAATACACTTCGGCGGCAGTCATCCACACAACCGGCGCGGTTTCGCTGGTCGTTAATGCCACATTGGGCGCAGACATCGGCTTGAGGATATTTTGGGAAGCATTCCTGATACCGTGCCGCACGCCGTGGAAACCGCCGCCGGGGATATCTGCCTGAGTAAAGTATTTCCCCTGCCGCGGGTCTTTGTAGCCGGTTTGGAACATCTCTATGCTTGCATTCATCCGGTTGCTGTGGTACGAATGCGTGGTTATGTACAGCGGATTGTAGATACTCACTTCGGTCGTTGTTTTTACGCCTGCGTTATGGTTGTTCAGCGTCAGCAGCATTCCGCCGGCTGCCGCTTCTTCGGCATACTGTTTCGCCAGCGCCGGTTCCACATAAACAATCCGCATGGCGAGGCGCAATTTGAGCGAATTTGCCAGACGCAACCATTTCGACATGTCGCCGCCATAGACGAGGTCAAATTTGCTCAATAATTTTGCATTCGGATTGACGGCTATCAACTCGTCCAGCACTTTTATCGCCGCGTTGAGGTCGGCAAAGAACGATTTATAGATGTCTTCCTGACTGTCGTAGGGCGTGGTCAGCGAGTTGGTTTTCCCAAAACTGAGATAGGGCAACGGACCGTAAATATCGGTAATGCGGTGCATCGCCATCACTTTAGTGATTTGCGCTACGGCAAAAGCCACCGGGTCGGAGGTTTCTGCGTTCTGTTTAATGCCGTGCCATTGCGGCATCACTTTCCGGAAAGCGACTTGAAACGCCGTTTCCGTCCAGTCGGAAAAATATAAATTATAGGTGGTGCCGTTGTTGCAGGCGTTCCACGATTCAATTCCCGCCATATAGCCGGAATAAATGTCGCCTACCAGATTCTGGGCGCGTTGAAATTCATTGGCGCCTTCGTCACTGGTGGGCAGTACGTCGGCTTGCATTTTCTGCAAAAACCCGCCGATACCCAAGTTGTCGTATTGCAGTGCTTCCGCCCCGACCTTGCTTTTGTCGGTATTATAAGCATCATAATTACCCGTGCATGAAAACAGCATCCATGCACCTATTATAGTTATTAACTGTATCTTTATCATAATTTCTAATTTCTAATTAGCTGGCACGCCAGCATTAACTCTTAACTCAAAATTGTAGTTTTACATTAAACCCTGCGCTCCGCAGGCTGGGTTGCATGAAGTAATCCAGTCCCTGATAATAAGTAGCGGTCGAAGGAGTAATTTCAGGGTCGAAAGGCGCTTTACAGTAAATCATAAAAAGGTTGCTGGCGGTTAAAGCCACTGTAATCCCTCCTATTTTATCATTAAATAATTTGCCGGGAAAGGTATAGCTTAACGACACTTCTTTTATGCGTATGTTCGTGGCGCTGTAAACATATTCCGACAGTACGCCGGTCGTTCCGCCGCCGGTAACTTTGTAATATTTTTCCGCATCTACGGAACCGCCGTTAACAGGCACGCCGCCTTTGTCGCGCGCCGCAGCCGACTGCTCCGAAACGCCGAAACGGTCCATGATAGCCTGCGTTACGGATAACCCAATGCCGCCCACACGTGCGGTAATAAGGCAGCTCAAAGAAAAATTCCGGTAGCTTATTGTGTTATTCCAGCCGAGATTAAATTTGGGCAGCACCGAGCCGGCTTTCACCCAATGCTGCGCATCGGACGAAACAGTGCCCATGTTGGCGTCTACTTTCGTATAGCCCGCCTCGTCTTTCTTCAGCGTCGATACGTAAACATCGCCCATCGTACCGCCTTTTTGCAATACCATGCGGTAAGATCCGTTTTCGCTCGGCACGAATACATCTTGCGTAACCAGCGTACCGGTCGAGGGATCTTTGGTTCCCGGCGGCACGAGTTCTTTAATTTCATTCCGGTTCATCGCCCAGGTGAGCGTAGACGTCCATTGCACCTTGCCGAACGTATCGTCATAGGAAAGCATGGCTTCCAAGCCCCAGTTGTTCACCTTGCCGCCATTGATATAAAAGGTGTCGTATCCCGTACTCGCAGCCGGTTTCAGCGAAAACAACTGGTTGTAGGTATTGGAATAGTAGTACGTCACATCAGCCTGTAGCCGCGAATCGAACAACCGGATATTTACGCCCGCTTCAAATGATTTGGTCTTTTCGGGCGTCAGGCCGGTCGCCGGCAGGTAGGTTTGATTGACAAACATCCCGTCTTTCACGCCGTAGCCTACTTTGGTAATATAGGGTTGCGGCGCATTACCCACTTCGCTGTACGAAGCGCGCACCTTGAGGAAAGATATTTGGGCATTCCTCAAATCGACCATTTCGCTAATCACCCCCGACAGCCCTACGGAAGGATAGAAATACCCGCTTTGGGCAGCGCCGGCTAACTGCGACGGCCAATCGGCGCGACCGGTAAGGTTCAGGAAGAGCATGCTCCTGTAACCGGCTTCCGCTGTGGCATACACCGACTGCGTCTGGATATGGAGGTCGTCTTCGTGCTGCCGCGACTCTGCGTGGTTTTTCAACACATTGCTTACATGAAACAAATTCGGCACCCTTGCCAGATGCCCTTCATAGCCGGTCAGGTAAGTATGCGAATCGTTGATGGACGCGCCGGCATTGGCTTGCAGGCTCCAGTTGTCGAATTGCTTATTGACGCTTGCCAGCACATCGCCGAACAGATTCCGGTTGGATGTATTAAGAAGTAAATAATTCCCGTAATCGGAAGCATACAACTGGGAAGTAGAAGCCGACAGTTTGCGCGTATACCGCCGCTCGTTGTTATCCAGCCGGACGCGCCCCGCAATACTCAGCCAGCCGGCAATCCGGTACTGAAGGTTTGCGCCGGCAATAAAACGGTTTTTATTATTCTCAAACGCTTCACGGTTGATAATCCAGTAAGGATTTTGCATGCCAAATTCCATAGCGCCGTAAGGCCAGTACTGGGTTTTGAAATGGCGCTCGGCATTGTAACGCTCGAACACCCGGTATTTTTCCATGTCGTCGCCGCGCGGGAAAAGGTACACAGGAATTAAGGGATTATGATACTGCCCCTGTACCACCCTGTTTTTGTCGTACTGGTTGATGTAACGCAAACTCAAATCCAGCGTCAGTTTGTCCTCGATTAACTCCGAAGAAGTGTTCGCCGTAATGTTGAAACGGTTGTATTCATTGTTCGGGATAATCCCCCCGGCAGTTACGTAAGCGCCGGAGACATATATTTTGTGGCGTTCCGTTCCGGCGGAAACGCTGATACTGTTGGTTTCGTTGTAACCCGTCCGGAAAAAATCCTTCGGCTCATACGTGGAGGGATAGTACAATTTCTGCCCCCAACTGTAAAAGTCGCCAATGGGCGAACCATAGCGGTTTTGAAACTTCGGCATCACAAAAGGACTGAGGAATTGGGTGCTGTTCGAATAAGTTACCCTCGGCTTTCCCTGCACGCCTTTTTTGGTAGTAATGATAATAACGCCGTTCGATCCGCCGCTGCCGTAAAGCGCCGCCGCCGCCGCGCCGGTCAATACCGAAACGTCTTCGATGTCGTCGGGATTGAGGTCGGCGATACCGTCGCTGTCGCCGCCGTCGGGCATTTCATAGATGTCGCCGGGTTGCGAAGCCTGCAAGTACGGCAGGGGAATACCGTCCAAAGCATACAAAGCATTATTTTCGCCAAAGAGCGACTTTGTGCCGCGCATCACCACGCGCGACGAGCCGCCGATACCGGAGGCGCTGCTGTTGATTTGCACGCCCGCCACTTTGCCCGCCAAATTCTTGATAAAGCTTGCATCATTGACCAACGTTACTATCGTCGAAGGAACTTTTTGCACATTATAGCTAAGCGCCTTTTCCGAACGCCGGATACCGAGCGCCGTAACCACCACTTCGTCGAGGGTAGCCGCCTCTTCTTCCAGCACTATATTATATACCGTTTGGCTGCCTACCGTAATCTCGACCGTATTATAGCCGAGATAGGAAAACACCAACGTCTGCCCCTGTTCGATGCCGGTTAAATTGAAATTGCCGTCCACATCCGCTACCACGCTTTTGGTAGTGCCTTTCAGGATGACGCTTGCGCCGATGAGCGGCTGCCCGTTTTTATCCGTGATAGTGCCGGAGAGGCGTTTATGCGGCTCTGTTTGTTGTTCCGGGACAATCAAAATATAATTATCCTTCATCCGGTAGGTAAATCCTGTGCCGGCAAGTATACTGCCGAGCGTTTCGTCCAAAGTCCGGTCGGTAATATCGAGGGCTATTTCCTTCGCGCCGTCAATACGCGATTCGTTGTAAGCAATCGACATCTTCGACTGTTCTTCCACGCGCTGCAATGCCTCTTTCAATGTAAGGCGGTCCTGGTTGATGGTGATCCGCACGTCCGACTGGGCGTAGGATACCACCGGTAAAAAATACACACATAAAATGGAAAGCAACGTTACGTTTGCTTTTCTGAGATGATTCATAAAAATTAATGGGTTAAATTTTATACTTAATTATTTATTGTTACCCTTTTCGGGCAATTTGCCTTGTCTGGCAATGGGGATTGGTAGAGGTTATGTTTTCATATAATTTTTTTTAAATTAAAAATTAAGTGTTACAGGTTATGCGCGTCCCCGTGCGGGGTGACAGTATAGTCGAACGCGCCGGCCACCATTTCTATTATTTCCATAATTTCTTCCAGACTGGATTCTTTCTGAAAATGGAAATTATATTTATCGTTGCCTAATACAGCGGTATTATACTGGAATGAAATAGCAAATTTACGTTCCAACGCCGCAAGGACTTCCTCAAGCGTTGTTCCCCGGAAAACCAGTTCGCCGCGTTGCCAGGCGGTCTCATCGCGGAGGTTGACCCGCCGGACGGAATAATTCTTTTGCTGCGTATTATACGCAAACTGTTCGCCGGCATGAAGGATAAAGCCGGTTTGATTATCCGCCACCGTTACGCAAATGCTCCCGCTAACCAGGGTCGCCTTCACTGCGTAGTCGCCTGCATAGCTGGTAACGTTAAATTCAGTTCCCAGCGCAGTAACCGCCATGTGCTTCGACCGGACGATAAAAGGCGCTGCCGTATTTTTTGCGACTTTGAAATTAGCCTCGCCCGACAAATAGAGCGTGCGCGTTTCCTGTCCGAAGTTATCGGGATAGGCAAAGAACGTACCCGAGTTGGTCTGCACCACGCTTCCGTCGGGCAAAGTAATAACGCCGGAGTCCCCGTAATCCGTGAAATATTCGGTAAAGGTTACTTCCTGCGGGGTACGGTGCGTAAAAATGTACGTCCCCGAAAACGCTACGATAAGGGCAACAGCCGCCGCATATTTCCACGCCGTAAAGCATACCGTCTTTTTCTCTTTCGCAAATTGCATCTTCAGCTTTAGCGACTCCAGCGACGTCCATGTATCGCTGGAAGGCGCGCTGCCGGTACTGTTCCACAAGTGCAGCAGGGCGTCTTCTTTTTCCGCCGGAAACCGCCCGTCTGCCAACCATTGATGGAAGCTGTCCCGCAGGGGCGCTTCTACGTTGGATTCGACGTACAATGTGATTATTTTATTAATGTATTTTTTCATTTTTGGTAACGTTTCCTTTACGCCCATGTCTGCTTTATCTATATAACAACAAACCCGCCGCCACTACGCAACGGGAAAAACAAATCCCGGTAAGTACCGGGAGGATGGGCAAATTTTAGCCGGACAGGTTTTCAACGCCTGAACTGTCCGGTATTTTATATACTTTTCTACCGGACGGAAAACAGGGGCTCTATTTATTTTCCCCTGTTTTACCTATGTCGAGAACATTTTTATTATTTCATGGTTGCGCGTTGAAACCATTGAAAATACAGGCATATATCACCTGTGACTTTATTGTAAAGTCAGGCTTCCTATCGTTTTTTTATGAACTTTTATTCGGTCTTTTTATTGCAACTATACGCATCGTAATCGCTACGCGTCTCCTGCAACATCAGAGCATCCGCATCCTCCACGAAGGTACTACCATCCCACACATACCTGCCACAAATTCAATAACGTACGGGCGTGCCATCGATTGGTAAATACAGGTCCTTTTTTGCAAGCCAGCATTCGTTTGGTTGCGTGTCAGTCATCAACCATATCAAATCGTATGCGTAACCAACATTCCACCATAGATGACAGACATCGCAAGTTGGCACCAAGCAGCCAGCGGTGCATTCCGTATTTTCCGTGGTATCGAAGCGGTCATCTACCACGTCGCCGCATTGGTTTCGTAATTGTACATAAGCGGTATTGCACGCACCAGTACACGCACCATCATTTGTAGTATAAGTCCCGATGGTTTTACACGTGCCGCTGCAATTGCTCGTTCCATAACAGCAGCCTACCAGCCCAGCCGCTTCGCCGTCTTTGCCGCACCACACGCCCGGGCAACCGGTAGTGTCAGTGAGCGCGGTTATCTCGGCACCGGAATAAGTGTAGGTGCTCACTACGTATGTGCCGTTGATAATCAACGGCGGCGTGCCGCGTAATTCATAGTCGCCGCTGCTGTTTATTATCGCATTGGGTGGGTAGTCGCTGCCGTAGGCGCACCAGTTGAAATTGCCAGTAGCGTTGTCCAGCACGGCGGTTACGGTCGAAGGGCTGGTGGTTACATAAAAGCCGCGCCCGTTGAGTGAGGTGGCGTCAATGCTGCCGGCAATAGCCGAAGGACTGCTGATAACGGCTTGGGCAAAAGCGTCGGCAGTTGTGCCTGTCAAAGGGCATAAATCGACCCACACCCACACGCGGTTGTTGGCGGTGTTGCCTGTCCATGATACGCTAAATTTTACCGTTTTTGTGTTGTAGTTTACATCCAGCGGCGTAACGGTTACCGCCGCGCTTGCTGCAACGCTTACAAACATTAAGAAAAAGAAAATTTTTGCTCTCATAATTTTTTGTTTTTACTTGTTATTACTTTGTAGCATCAGGGTTGTTTCCAAACACAAACTTTTTTACATAAACAACCCCCTTGCTACGAATTTTTATCCGCTGCCAATGATT
>JAITKG010000094.1 GCA_031278495.1 Prevotellaceae bacterium
CCACATTCGACGCAGTGCTGCTCACCGCCAACACCGCCTATGCGGCCAACAGCGACAAAGCCACAAAAAATGCTGTTACGGTGGCCAACAAAAATGCGGCGCTCGGTGAACTGAAACACACCATGGGGACGTTTATCGACTACCTCGAACTGAACACCCAAGTGCCCGACGCGGCGCTTGACGCCATGGGCCTGCGGCCGCGCCAGCGCCACGCACACCAGCCGCTGCCGCGCCCAACGGAGCAGCTGGTGCTTACCACAAAAAAGCAGCATGACGAAATCACCGTCTATGCCGCGCGTCCCGAACAAGACCACCCCACCGCAGGCGTAGGGCCGGCGCACTACCACGGCTTTGCACTCCGCTACAGGGTGGAAGGCGAGGGCGAAGTGGAAAAAACCGTTATCTCGACCCGACTGCACCACACCCTCTTTTTCGAGCGCGCCGACGAAGGCAAGCGCGTAACCCTCTCGGCCGCCTGGGTGAACCCGCGCCTCGAAACCGGCCCCTGGTGTGGCGAAATCTCGGAAATCATCGGGTAACGGTTGATGCTTAATGGTTAGTGGTATTGGACGTTTAAATTAGGAAATCTTTAAATTATTGAATTTTTAAATCTTTATTTATGAAAAAAACACTATTGTTATTTATACCTTGCTTGCTGTTGGCGGCCTGTTCGTCTTCAGACGAGCCGCAAAAAGCGCCGCCATTCCCCATTAGAGACTATACAAACCCGGTAGTGGCCGGCAGCTTGCCCGACCCGTCCGTGATTAACGCTGGCGACGGCTGGTTTTATGTGTATGCCACGGAAGATGTCCGCAATATGCCCATCATGCGGTCGAAAAACCTCGTGAAGTGGGAATATGCAGGAACGGTCTTTACAGAGGATACAAGGCCTACCTTCGTGCCCGGCGGCGGCCTGTGGGCGCCCGACATCAACCACATCAACGGCAAGTATGTGCTCTACTACTCCATGTCGGTGTGGGGCGGCACATCAACATGCGGCATAGGCGTGGCTGTGGCCGACCAGCCCGGCGGCCCGTTTGAGGACAAGGGAAAACTCTTTCGGAGCGACGAAATCGACGTACAGAATTCCATCGACCCGTTCTACATCGAGGAGGACGGAAAGAAATACCTTTTCTGGGGAAGCTACGGCGAGAATGGCGGCATCCATTACACGGAGTTGAATGACGACGGCCTTTCGGTCAAAGACATGTCTGTTAAAACGAAAATTGCGGGAAATCATTTCGAAGGCACTTATATCCATAAACGGGGAAACTATTACTACCTGTTTGCATCCACAGGAAGCTGCTGTTCGGGAATTAATAGTACCTACAGCCTTGTGGTAGGGCGCGCCGAAAGCCTTTTCGGGCCATACATCGACAAAGATCGTGACCCACTGCTAAGCACCAACTATAACTGGGCGTGGGTAATACAGAAAAATGAATATTTTGTGGGCACCGGGCACTGTTCCGAAATTGTACAGGACAACGCGGGACAGGACTGGATACTCTATCATGCCTATGATGCAGGCACTGTCGATGCCGGGCGGGTGCTGATGCTGGATCAGATAAAATGGGATGAAAACGACTGGCCGTACGTGGAAGGGGGCTCTCCTTCTCATACCAAAATGTCAATTCCTATACTTTGAACCGTTTAATTTTTAAATGAGAATACTATGAAATACGTAAGAAAATATGCGACGTGGCTCATGTCTGTGCTGATGCCGGTTGCTGCAACTGTTTCCCTTTCGGCGCAGGAGCCGGTTGTAAAAGGGAATGTCACGGACATGAACGGCGACCCGCTGATTGGCGTTTCTGTTGTGCTAAAAGGAACGACGCAGGGCGTCCTCACCGATGCGGATGGGAATTACGCCTTGCCGGTAAGCGATAATAAGGCGGTTTTCACGTTCAGCTATATTGGCTTCCAGACCCGCGAAGAGCCGGCGGGCAGCCGCAAAATCATCAATGTAGTGCTTCAGGAGAGTGTTGCACAGTTAGGAGAAGTGGTGGTAGTGGGCTACGGTACACAGCGGAAAGAATCGGTCGTGGGCGCTATTACCACGATACAGCCGGAGTTATTGCGTAACGGTACCACCCGCTCCATGAGCAACAACTTGGTAGGCCAGGTGGCCGGGATTATAGGCGCACAGCGCTCGGGCGAACCCGGCTACGACAACTCCTCTTTCTGGATCAGGGGTATCAGCACGTTCCAGTCGTCGCGGACTCCCTTGGTACTGGTAGATGGGATAGAACGCTCACTCAACAATATTGACCCCAATGAAATAGAATACTTTTCCGTGTTGAAAGATGCGGCGGCCAGCGCCGTGTATGGCGTACGTGGCGCTAATGGCGTGATATTGATTAATACAAAACGGGGAAAAATTGGGAAGCCGACTATTGGCGTAAGGGTAGAAACGGCCATCACTCAACCCACCAGATTACCCGAATTTGTGGACGGCGCCACCTACATGGAGGTCATCAACAGCATTCTGGGGGAAGCCGGCAAGGCCAACCGCTATTCCGACGAAGCCATTTATAATACGCGCTACCGGTTAGACCCGGATTTGTATCCCGACGTAAACTGGGTGGACGCCGTAACCAAAGATTATGCCTCCAACACCCGCGTAAACCTGGATGTGAACGGCGGTTCGGAACGGTTGCGCTATGCCTTTATGGCGTCTTATTACGGCGAAAGCGGCATTATGGCGCGGGATAAAAGCACAGAATGGGACCCGTCGTTGAAAGTGGACAGGTACACCATGCGCTCGAATGTGGATATCAACGTCACGCCAACCACCCTCCTGCGGTTTAACCTCGGCGGATACCTGCAGGAACGGAACAGTACCCCGAAGAGCATTGACGATATATTCGGCGATGCGTTCGTAACAACGCCCATCGTGCACCCCATTCAGTATTCCACAGGAGAGTTCGCCCAAGTCCCCTACCGCTCAAACCCCTACGTGATGGCCACCCAAAGCGGGTTCCGCAAAGACAACCAGAGCAAACTGGAATCGCTGTTTTCCCTTGAGCAAGACTTGAAGGGCATTACAGAAGGGCTGAAATTCAAAGGCGTCTTCTCATTTGATATCTACTCCGAAAACAGTGTAACGAGGGAAAAAACGCCCGACCTGTATAACCCCGCCACGTCGCGCCACCCGGTAACCGGCGAATTACAGTTAGGCGCCATAGACGTGTACGGTCAAGACTACCTTGGGTATGCCAAAGGCGCTGAGTGGGGGAACAAGAGTGTGTATTTCGAAACCACGCTAAGCTATGCCCGCGCCTTTGCGGAGCGCCACGCCGTAGACGCCATGCTCATGGCCAACTGGCGCAACTACGACGACGGCGACAAACAGCCCTTCCGGACACAGGGCTATGCCGGCCGCTTCTCCTACACGTTCGACACGCGCTATGTGGCCGAATTTAATTTCGGCTACAACGGCTCCGAAAACTTTGCCAAAGGCAAGCGCTATGGCTTCTTTCCGTCGGTGGCGGTGGGTTGGATAGCTTCCGAAGAAGCCTTTATGCAACCCCTGCGCCCGGTGCTCTCGAAACTGAAATTCAGGGGCTCATATGGCTTGGCCGGCAACAGTACGCTCGACGGCCGCCGGTTTGCGTACCTCTCCGAAGTAACTACCACCGACGCGTATGAATTCGGCTATCAGAAAGAATGGTCAATACCCGGCCGTTGGGAAGGCCCCATCGGCGTGACCGACCTGACCTGGGAAACGGTGTATAAAACCAATCTGGGCGTGGAACTCGGCCTGTGGGATATGATTGACGTCCAGTTTGACTACTTTATAGAACAGCGGCGGGATATCTTCATGCGGCGCGAAAATTTCCCGTCCTCTGCCGGCTTCTCCGAAGCGCCGTGGGCCAACTATGGAAAAGTCGATAACAAAGGCTTGGAAATCTCCCTGATAGCGAACAAGCAAATAGGTAATGACTTCTTCATTTCATTGCAAGCCAACATGACCTACGCCAAAAATGAGATACTGGAAATTGACGAGCCTTACAGTGTAATCGGCACCTACCGCTCACAGGTAGGCCGCTCGGTAGGGCAATTAGAGGGACTGGTGGCCGAGCGGCTCTTTGAAGACGCCGACTTCAGTGATGTGGCCAACGGCATACTCCTGCCGGGAATACCCACGCAACCGTCGGTGGCAAAACTCCGCCCGGGCGACATCAAGTATAAAGACCTGAACGGCGACGGCGAAATCAATTCGCTCGACATAACGGCCATCGGCGGAACCGAAGACCCTCGCCTCGTATATGGGTTCGGCCTCAGCGCCAACTATAAAAATTTCGACTTGGGATTTCTGTTCCAGGGAAGCGGCAACACCTGGCGCATTATAGGGCGCACCGAGAACTTCCTGCCTGGGGGCGGCAATGCCGCAACGGGCAACATCCACACCAATGTGGACGACCGATGGACAGTAGAAAATCCAAGCCAGGATGTGTTTTACCCCCGCCTCACGGAAGGCCCCAATGCAAACAACTCCGCAGCGTCCACGTGGTGGCTGCGCGACATGAGCATGCTGCGCCTGAAAAACCTTGAGCTGGGTTACAGCCTTCCGCAAGCGCTGGTAAAAAAAATATACCTCAGCAAAGCGCGGATTTACCTAAGGGGTACCAACCTGTTTACCTTTTCTGACTTCAAATTATGGGACCCCGAAGTGTCTACAAGAGACAATAACGGGCTGCGGTATCCCATCATGAAATCGTACTCCATAGGGTTGGAGGTAAGTTTTTAATAAAAGATTTATTCATCATAAAAAAGAGAGATTATGAAAATTAGTATTATAAAAACAATAATGTGCGCCCTCCTGCTGGGAATATCTTTCTCTTGTGAAGACTACCTGGATAAACAACCCGACGACTTTCTTACTCTGGAAAAAGTATTTGAAGACAAGTCGCGTATCGAAGAATGGTTTTCGGCCGTGTACTCCGGCATACCGGAAAACTATAATTTCTTAATGAGAAGTCTTGATTCTTTTGCCGACGACATCGCCCCCTCGTTGGGCTGGGCGGCATACGGATGGGTTGCTATTGATAAGCAAAAAGGCAATTGGGACGCCACAAGGGATTGGGACCTGCGAGGCCGATATTGGGAAACTTTGCCACGAAGAATAAGGAGCGCCTATATCCTGCTGGAAAGAATAAAGACTGTAGATGGCCTTCCACAGCAGGAAGTGGACTACTTAAAGGCGGAAATGCGGTTTTTGATTGCCTATTTCCACTGTATGCGCCTTACCACATTCGGCGCTATCCCCGTGCCGGAAGGGCTTGTGGACCTCGAAAGTCCGGCGGGCGACATGATGATTGGTCAAACACCGTTCGACGAAGTGGTCGATCTTGTTGACGCCGAACTGAAGGCGGTGGCCGAAATCCTTCCGCCAAGCTATATCGAAGCCCAAAAATACGGGCGGGCCACCTCCATTGCGTGCCTTGCGGTAAGGGCGCGGCTGCTGCTGTTTGCGGCAAGCCCATTGGTAAACGGCAATACCGACTATGCCAATTATATGAACAATAAAGGGCAAACCATATTTAATCAAACCCCCGATGCTTCAAAATGGCAACGTGCGGCAACGGCCTGCAAGGAGTTGATTGACCTTGCAGAGGCAAACGGCCACGCGCTGTACAAAGAATACAAAGACGGAGTGATAGACCCCTACATGTCGTACCAGAACATGCTGTTTACCACCGCTAATTTTGGTAATAAAGAGATTTTATTTGCCCGTGCGTATGGTGACACCGATACCTACGACAGGCATGCCCAGCCGCGCGGCACCGCCGGCAATGGCGGCTTGGGCGTTACACAAACTTTGGTGGATGCGTTCTTCATGAAAAACGGCCTCCCGGCTATTACCGGCTACAACGCCGATGGCAGCCCGGTCATCAACGCGGCGTCGGGATATAACGAAAGCGGTTTTTCGACGGAGGCCGTAAGCGCCAAAACTAGTTGGATTGAAGGGGCATCGGGAAATAGTGCAAGCAGTGCAAACAATGTGATTACGCCAAGCGGCGTATATAATATGTATGTGAACAGGGAACCGCGGTTTTACGTGTCGGTGCTCTATAACGGCGCATGGTTCAGGCGGGAAACCCGGACTACGCAGTTTTATAGTAGCCAATCTGACGGCGGCCCCACGCACGATGCGCCGAGTTACGGTTATCTCGTCAGGAAAAAAGTACACCCGGATGTAGATCCCCGTACCAATGTTCAGCCATACCGGCCTTGCGTGCTGTACCGCCTGGGCGAAGCCTACCTGAACTACGCCGAAGCGCTGAACGAATGTGACCCCGGCAACCCCGACATCCTGCACTACTTAAACCTGATAAGGGAGCGCGCAGGCATACCCGCCTATGGCTCCGGAGCCGGCCAAATCACCGTCCCGGCCGACATGAAGGAGGCCATCAGGCGCGAACGGCGCGTGGAGCTGAACTGCGAGAACGGCACGCGCTGGGATGACGTGCGGCGCTGGATGATTGGGGAAGACGTCCTCAACGGCACATTCTACGGCATGAACTTTAGCGGAACGAAACTGAGCGTCGATAAAAATGACCCGACGGCCTACTTTGTGCGGACGGAAGTCATGCAGCGCAGCTTTACCAAGCGCGACTACTGGATGCCTATTCCGCAAGAAGAAATTGACAAAAACCCGAACCTGAAACAACTTCCCGGCTGGTAATCCATTATTAGAAGCCCAAATTTATTAATTATAAACAAAAAAATTAAAATGTATGAAAAAGTTAGTTAAATTTTCCATGATGATTTGTCTTGCAGCCTCACTGTGTGCTTGCGAAGACGAGAAAAAAACGGAAGAAACGCCTTATTTTGGCGTAGAAGCCAAGTATTTAACCCAGACCTTCGAGCGTGAAGCCGACATCAAGTATGTTACTGTAAAAACCAATCAGGCTTTCACGGCCACATCGTCCGGGACATGGTGCACTCCCGAAGTATTGGGTGACAAAACGGCCGATAACCTTAAAATCAGCGTAACAGCGCTGGATGACGTTAGCCCGCGTACCGCCACCATAACAGTGTCCTGCCAGGGCTTTGAAAGCGCTGTGATTACAGTAACCCAGAATGGCATAGCAGCGACGTTCTCCGTTACGCCCCGCGAGCCCGCAAATATAGAAGGAAGCGGCGGCGATCTTACCTTTACCGTTACGGCAAATTCCGCATGGAGTTACAGTATTTCCGAAAACGGAAGTTGGTTGGCGGAAAAGGAAAAAACCGCCGTATCGCTTGTCCTGACAGCGAGAGAAAACGTCGGAAACTCGACCAGGAGCGCCGCCTTGCAGTTTTTCCTGACCGATCACCCCAGCCAAAGCCAAGAAATTACCGTTTCGCAGTCGGCTTTTCAACCGCAACTGACCGTAACGCCTCCTGCAGTGCAAAACATCGTTAAAAGCGGCGGCGACGCTACTTTTACGATTGAAGCAAATACCGCATGGAGTTACAGTATTTCCGGAAACGGAAGTTGGTTGGCGGAAAAGGAAAAAACCGCCGCATCGTTTACCCTCACGGCGGCTAACAATGACCTGTGGGGCGGACGGAGCGCTGTGATCACTATCAGCCTGACCGACTATCCGGAATATACCCATTCATACGCCGTCAAACAGTCGGGCGCTGCCGACATGCTGGACGTACTCTTCAATACAGATGGAACAGCAGATGATGTTTCGCCGATGGCGAATACCGTAGAATGGAAGAACTACAACAATCCCCTGTCGGTGGCCTACGATGACACCTACAAGAGGAACATCGTCACCTTCAATCCCTCATCGAACGGACAGAGTCCGGGCGCCGATAACGCTTCATATTACAGCATTAATTATCAAAACAACGCCGAATTTCAGAGTAAACTCGCCGACGGCCATACCTTTGAATGCCTGGTGAAATTTGATGTGAATTATGCTGAAACCGCTCAAGGTTATGAAACCAAGTTTTTCAGCTCGCACGAAGGCGGCGGAACCGGATTTATAATCTCCAACACTGGAGGAGCCGACCCTAACGGGATTGCCTTTCTGCCAAACATTCCTGCTACAGAGGGCGGCAACAGCAGGTGGATTTGGGCAAATTCAGCGAGAAAGCCGGACGGGCAGAGCTATTATCATCTTGTAGGCGTATGGAATCAAACGGAAAAAAAGGCATATCTTTATATTAATGGCACATTGGCGAAAGAGATAGCTGCAGACGGATTCTACCGTCCCGCACAATTGAATCCGAGATGGGTGGCTATCGGAGGCGATGCTGGCAGTAACCAGATTCAAAACACATTCCAGGGCAAGATTGTGATAGCCCGTATCTATGATAGTCCGCTCACAGCAAGTGATGCGCAGACATTGTACAATGAAATTAACCCTAATCCGGCGCCATAATTATGCGTAGATATTTCAACATTTTCTGGATCGTCCTTTTAGCAGGATGCTCCTCACAAAAGGACGATTCGGAATCATTTTTTCTGGAAATAAATTCCGGCGAACAAGTCCAGAATTTCAACGCGGAAGCCGATTTCAAGTGGCTTACCGTTACAACCAACTGCACTGTTGAAACGAGCAGTAATCAGGAATGGTGTATCGCGATTATGATACCGGACTACGTTAGCAAGAACCTTCGGATTACCGTTGAAAAAAACACTTCAATGGAAGCGCGGACAGCCACGATAAGCGTTTCGGGCATAGAAGTAAATAAAATCATCAACATAACGGTACATCAGGCAGGTATTCTACCGGTTATGGAGGTAAACAAAACCGCTGTAGAGCTTCAGGAGGGAATTTCAGCGTTTACGCTGGAGGTGACCGCAAATGTGCCCATAGTCTTCGATAAACCCGAGTGGATTACCGAAGAAGCGGGGAATACTTGGGTAAGCGGCGTTAAAACGTATGCTTTCACGACTGCGCCCATGCCCGCAGGCATACTGTTCCGCGAAGGAGATATCACGGTAAGAACTGCCGAAACGTTGGCCGGCGTGCCGCCCATACTGGTGCATGTCACACAGACTGTCGTTCACCGCACCCGTATTATTGCCCATCGAGGCTACTGGACCAAATCTGGTGGAACAGCGCAAAATTCACTTGCCTCGCTAAGAAACACCATCGAATTGGGCGCCTATGGCTCCGAATTAGATGTATGGATCACCACCGACAATGTGTTAGTGCTTAACCATGATGCCACATATAACGGGGTGAATATCGAAAATTCTCCTTATTCGGCCATCGAGCCACTACGCTTGTCCAACGGCGAGCCGCTGCCTACGCTCCAGCAATGTATCGACATTGCCAAACAGCAGACGCAATCGAACAAAACAAAACTGATCATCGAAATAAAAACCCACAGCAACAACACCAACAATAAAAGATGCGTAGACGCAGTGGTGAAAACGGTCAATAACAGCAAAGCGGCAGATTTGGTGGATTATATCGCTTTCAGTTCTTATGTCTGCGAAGAACTGATCAAAAGCAATCCGCAGCATCGAGTAGCCTATCTGAACGGGAACTTGGCGCCCGCAGCATTGAAATCGGCCGGTTATTGGGGGCTTGACTATGAACAGGGCGTCTTGAGGAACAATAACGCTTGGATAACTCAGGCAAAGGCAGCCGGACTAACCACGAATGTATGGACGGTCAATTCCGAAACAGATATGCGGTATTTCATCAATATGGAGGTTGATTTTATTACGACAGACTATCCGCAAACGTTGAAAGAACTGCTGTAATGAACATTTTTTTTATTATGAGAAAGAATTTTTCGCTGATATTATTCCGCATTGCTTTTCACTTCTTACTCTTATTGCTCCTGTGCACTTCCTGCAAGAGAGAACCTGTTTCCATCCGGAATCCTTTACCGGTTTCTTTCGGCGACCCTTTCATTTTGAAAGCTTCCGACGGAAAATTTTACATGTACGGAACCGGCGGCATTGACAATGGGTTCCGCGCCTGCGTTTCGCCCGACCTTGTCCATTGGGAAGAATTAGGGCGTATCTACAGGGGAAACACGCCGGACTCGTGGGGAATAGCCAATTTCTGGGCGCCCGAAGCGTATGAAATCAAGGGGAAATATTACCTGCTGTTTAGTGCAGACTGGCGCGAAAATCCAACAAACGAGTTAGAGAATTTCCGTATCGGGGTGGCCGTAGCCGACCGGCCGGAAGGCCCTTTCCGGGATTTGGCAAACCACCCGCTATTCGACCCCGGTTATCCGGTCATTGATGCAAACTTATACTTCGAAAACAACAGAACGTATTTGTATTATTCCCGTTGTTGTTATAAGCACCCTGTGCAAAGCGAAGTGGCTGATTGGGCGCGGGCACAAGGCTGGCACAACGAGATTGAAGAGAGTTGGGTATATGGCATGGAAATAAAACCGGATTTTTCCGGCATTATTGGAGAACCTCAATTATTACTGTCCCCTCCCCAAAAAATGGACGACCCGCAAACGGAATGGGAAAGCCGTTCCGTCACCTCCCATGAAGTAAACCGGCGCTGGACGGAAGGCTCTTTCATTTTAAAGCACAGCGGTCATTATTACTTAATGTATTCGGCCAACTATTTCGGCGGAGAAAATTATGCCGTTGGATACGCTGTAGGGGAAAACCCCTTAGGCCCTTTTACGAAAGCGGCGAATAACCCCGTTTTGCAGAAAAATACCGCATCAGGAGGAAATGTAACAGGAACGGGTCATTGCATGGCGCTGAACATAGACGGCCAATGGTACTGCGTCTATCATGGCCGGACAAAAGAAACCGGCGAAGAAAGGCTTGTTTTCATCGACTTGATGGAAATACAACCGGACGGGAAATTAGTCGTTTATGGCCCTACCACAGCGCAAAATCAGCCGTGAGAAAGAAAACAGAAAACAGAATACACTCGGCTTGAAGAAGATGCGCTAACCGACAGCAACGAACCTTTTGCTCGACAACCTGCAACTTACAGAAAATAATTATCTGAAACGCGCTACTGTATTACTGTTTCACCCAAAACCTGAAAAATTTGTAACCGGCGCTTTTATCAAAATTGGTTTTTTCCGTTCCGAAAGCGATTTACAATTTCAAGACGACATTCCCGGCAACCTGTTTGAACAAGCCGAAAAGACAGAAGCACTGTTAAACGCCGCAGCAATGTACGGCGGCAGGATTACCTGTGCCAATAATCACAAACAAGGGTAGTGACTTTTAGATTACTTTCCGCAAAGATATTTACAATACGGTTGACCTAAGTTTGTTGGGGGCCAATTCAATTTTTATTCATATCTTTGTCAGACAAAATTGTCGAACAATATTATTTAATAAAATAACAGCATGAACAATATTGAATTAAGTACAGAACAAATCATTATTGAAGCCGCCGAAGCGGAATTTCTCGAGAAAGGGTATGGCAACACAAAAACCGTTGCCATTGCGCGGCGGGCAGGCGTAAGCCACTCCATGCTGCATTATTATTTTCGAACCAAAGAACAGTTGTTTCAAAAGATTTTCAGGGCGAAAGCGCATACGTTAACGCAAATGTTCAGTGGCATATTTGAAAAAAAAAGACCATTTACCGAAACTATACGGCTTGTCGTGGAAACACAATTTAATTTTATAGCGCAAAATCCGCAATTGCCCCAGTTTATTATCAACGAACTGCTATTAAACAAGGACAATCGCAACTGGGCTATCGAAACGCTTTTCCCACAGATATATCCCATTTATTGCACGTTGGAAAAAATGTTGAACAAAGAAATTGCGAAAGGAACAGTGCGCCCGATATCCATGCGTAATTTAATACTCAATATTGTTTCTATTAACGTTTTAAGTTTTGTTGCGTTCCCCGTTTTGCAAGACGCTTTCCAACTCAATAGCCCTAAAAAGCAGGACAGTTTTCTCAACGAAAGATGTGAAAGCAACGTGCAATTTATTTTGAATGCATTAAAACCATAATATTTTTTTAAACAAAAATAGACAAAACTGTCGAACAGTAATGTCTAACGGAAAATAAGCAATGAAAATAATACATAAAATCGGTATTGACATTGGCTCTACAACACTTAAAATTATTGTATTGGACACAGAGAACAGGGTGGTTTATAAAAACTATGTGCGTCACAAGGCGGGCGTCGGCGAAGTTTTCCTTTCCGGACTTGCAGAAATATCGGCGCGTTTTCCCGAAACTGCTTTTAAAATCAACATAACAGGTTCGGCGGGAATGGGCATAGCGGAACGGACACGATGTACTTTTACTCAGGAAGTTGTTGCAGCAATTGAAGCGGTAGAAACACTATACCCCAACACGCGCACGCTGATTGATTTAGGCGGCGAAGATGCGAAAATCGTCTTTTTTGAGCAGGGTAAGCAACCCGATATTCGTATGAACGGCTCCTGTGCAGGCGGAACAGGTGCGTTTATCGACCAAATGGCCGACTTGCTCAATATTACGCCAGAAGAATTGGGAAGGCAAGCCGAAAACTATACGAAAATTCACCCTGTCGCCTCGCGCTGTGGCGTGTTTGCTAAAACCGATGTGCAAAACCTCATTGCCCACAATGTTCCTGTGCCTGACGTCGCCATGTCTGTTTTGCAAACCGTTGCAATGCAAGCAGTAACAACATTGTTTCGGGGGAGCAGAGCCTTTCCGGAAACGCTTTGCATCGGCGGGCCGTTGACATTTATTCCTGCTTTGCGCACCGCTTTCCGCAACATTTTGAAACTGAATGCCAACGACTTGATTTTGCCCGAAAACAGTGAATTTTTCCCCGCTTTAGGCTGTGCATTTTTAGCAGGAAAACAGGAAAGTACGGTTGTCCTGCATGAAATTGAAAACCGTTTTTTGAATAATAAAAAATCCCTGCCATCGGATTTCTTGCCGCCGCTTTTTAAAAATGAGGAAGAATATGAAGGATGGAAAGCCAATCGCAAAATCAAATATTTAAAAACAAGAGAACTGCAGCCAAACGAAGCACTGAAATGCTATCTCGGAATTGACAGCGGCTCAACCACCACAAAGATTCTAATTCTTGACGACAGGGAAAATGTCGTTTTCAAATTCTATTCTGCCAACAACGGAAATCCGCTGAAAACGGTAATGGACGGTTTGCAGACTCTTTACAATGAAGTTGAAAATAAAAATATTGGTTTGCAAATTATTGGCTCGTGTGCAACGGGTTACGGCGAAGACTTGCTTCGTTCGGCGCTTAACCTTGATTTCGGCATTGTGGAAACAATGGCGCACCTGCAAGGCGCACAGTGGGCTAATCCCAGAGTGTCGTTTGTTTTGGACATTGGCGGGCAAGATATGAAGTCGATTTTTGTACGGGATGGCGTGATTTCCAACATAGAACTCAACGAAGCGTGTTCGTCGGGCTGCGGCTCGTTTTTGCAGAATTTCGCCGCCACAATGCAACTCACTTTGTCCGAATTTACCGCCGCCGCCTGCCTTGCGCCGCACCCCGCCGATTTGGGAACGCGCTGCACCGTTTTTATGAACTCAAAAGTAAAACAGTCTTTGCGCGAAAATGCCACGATTGGCGATATTTCAGCAGGTTTAGCCTATTCTGTGGTAAAAAATTGCCTGTTCAAAGTGTTGAAAATTGCCAATCTCAACATTTTTGGACAAAATATTGTAGTACAGGGAGGCACATTCAAAAATGACGCCGTGTATCGTGCTTTGGAATTGCTGTCGGGAAAGCCTGTCAGCGCCACCGACCATCCCGAATTGATGGGCGCATTGGGGGCGGCGTTATATGCAAAGAAGACGCATAAGGACACGGAAAAATACGCTACAAAAACGGCGTTTGATACAAAGTGCGAAACAAAAGAACTGCAATGCAGGGGTTGTACCAATCAATGCACTGTTATTCGTTTCGATTTTGCTAACGGCAACCGTTCTTATGCGGGCAATAAGTGCGAAAAAGTATTTTTCAGTAAAAATTCAGCAAAAGAAAAAGGATATAATGCGTTTGAGTTGAAAAACAATGAGATATTTAACCTGTCTGCAAACAAAAACACAAGCCATTTCAACATCGGTATTCCCCGCGTGTTGAATATGTATGAAAATTTTCCGTTTTGGAAAACACTTTTCGAGCAATGTGGAATGGGAGTTGTGTTGTCGCCTGAAAGCAAACTGTCGTTGTATCAAAGTGGAATAGGCAGCGTAATGTCGGACAATATATGTTTCCCTGCGAAATTGGCGCACGGGCACATTCTCGCCCTGTCAAAAATGAAAGTTGACAGGATTTTCTACCCCATTGTGCCGAAAGAGAAACAGGAATTTGACAGTGCGTGCAATTCATACAACTGCCCCGTGGTAAGCGGCTACCCCGAAGTGATTCGCTCGGCAATAAATCCCGCCGGAAATTTAAACATTCCATTTGATAAACCGGTCATGAATTTCGGAAATAAAAAAGCGCTGAAAAAACAGTGTTGGCAGTATGTTTCGCAGTTTGGCGTTGAAAAAAACGCCTTTAAAATTGCGTTTAGAAGCGCGCTTTCAGCAAGTCAGGATTTTTTGAAAAACCTGATTGAGCCGCAGTGGAAAATTCTTAGAAAAGCGCTGATAAACGACGAATTGATTTTTATTGTAGCAGGCAGACCATACCACGCCGACCCGCTTATCCACCAAAAAGTAGGGCAAATCCTGTCCGATTTGGGTGTTCACGCCTTGACAGATGATGTATTTCGCCAATTCAAAAGCAAAGATTTCAAAAACTTAAATCTCGTTTCGCAATGGTCGTATCCTAACAGAGTAGTGCAAGCGGCATTGGCCGTGGCAAAGTTGCCTCAATGCGTGCAAATGATACAGCTCAACTCTTTTGGTTGCGGTCCCGATTCGTTTTTTATGGAAGAAACAGGCAAAATCCTCAAAGTAGCGGGCAAAAACCACACCATTCTGCGCATTGACGAAATCGCAAGCTCCGGCGCTATCCGTTTGCGATTGAGAAGTTTGATAGAAAGTATGAAGTCCATTAGAAATTAAAAATTTACGAATGAAAAAGCAAAAAGTCAGACACAAAACCATTCTTATTCCTTGGTTTACAGATTTCTTGTCGCCGCTTATCCCGGCGATAGCGGAATTGGCAGGCTACAAGTTTGTGAATTGTCCAAAAACGTCTAAAACTTCGGCGGAAATTGGTTTGAAATACGGCAACAATGAGGTTTGTTATCCCGCCACACTCGTTTTGGGCGACCTGATTGCCGAACTGCAAACAGGCAAATACGACCTCCACAACGTGGCTGTGGCGATTACGCAAACAGGCGGACAGTGCCGCGCCACCAATTATCTGGCGTTGATAAAACAAGGCTTGAAAAACGCAGGGCTTGGACATATTCCCACGATTGCCGTTGCGCTGGGTGGCGTGTATCAGAATAAGCAGAAAGATTTTAAGCTCCCGGTATTCAAAATTTTCAACATTGTGCTTCACGCCTTTTTCTTTGGCGACATCCTTAATCAAATCTTTTCGGCGGCGGTCGTGCGTGAAAAAGAAAAGGGAAAATCGCAGCAACTTTTCGATTTTTATATGGACGAGGCGCGAAAAATCGTTTTGGAAAATAAATCCAAAAAGTTTTTCCAACTCTTGGAAAATGCCGTCAACGATTTTAATTCACTCAAAATTGAAGATAAGAAACTCGAAAAAGTCGGGCTAATCGGCGAAATTTTTGTTAAATACAACAGCTACGGACAGGCGCATATTACCAACTGGCTGCGAGGGCAAGGCATAGAAGTTGAAACGCCGCCAATGACGAGTTTTTTTATGCAAGCGTTCATCAATCAAGCCGTCAACAGGAAAAACGGAATTAACCGAATAAGCCGTTTAATGTTAAACTGGTTCCCTTTATTTTACAGGGTTCTCAACAATCGACTGAAAAAGTTTGAAAAAATAGCGCAACCATCGCGCTTCTACCACCCTCATGAGGACATTTTCGAGATTGCCGGACACGCAAAAAAAATTATTGACCTTGCCAACCAGTTTGGCGAAGGGTGGTTGCTTGCGGGCGAGGTGGCCGGTTTTGCGCAGCGCGGTATCAATCGCATAGTATGCATACAACCTTTCGGCTGCATTGCCAACCACATAGTAGCAAAAGGCATAGAGCGCCGGCTGAAACAGTTCTATCCCGAAACGAATTTGCTCTACCTCGATATTGACGGCGGAATGGCTGAAGTGAACCTTCACAACCGGCTGCATTTTTTGATACGGTGAGGAAAAAGGCACAAAAAATAGTAGCACAAATTGCACCCCACTTTTCCGGTGGCGACATTCACGCAACATTGGCAAAAACGTAAGTTCAAATAGTAAATGCACAAAGAATAAAAGGATACAGGGAGAACTTATCCGCAGGGAACTGCAACGCAACCAGACCATGCAGAGGAGGTAACCGCTTTATGCCGGTGCGTGTTTCCTGTCAAACACCACGCTAAGACAGTCCCAGTTCCGCTGCTTTTTCTTCCATCAGCTTACAGGCTTCCTCATAATTATTGTGGATAACGCCGTCGAGAATGGCGTCCTTAATGGCGTCTTTAATAATCCCCACCTCACGGCTTGGCGGAATATTATAGCGTTTCATAATCATCTCCCCGGTGACGGGCGGCTGGAAATTACGAATGGCATCTTTCGCCTCCACTTCCACCAATTTCTCCCGTACAATTTCAAAGTTGCGCAAGTGACGGCGTACGGTTTGTTCGTTCTTCGAGGTGATATCGGCCTCGCACAACAGCATCAAATCGTCAATATCATCACCGGCGTCAAACAGCAAGCGGCGCACCGCCGAGTCGGTCACTTCCTCTAAGGAAAGCACGATAGGACGCAAGTGCAAGCGCACCAATTTTTGCACATACCGCATTTTCTCATGCAAAGGCAAGCGCAGGTGCTGGAATATGGCCGGAATCATTTTGGCGCCCAAAAATTCGTGTCCGTGGAAACTCCATCCCGCCACCGGATCATATTGTTTGGTGGCCGGTTTTGCAATATCGTGCAGCAAAGCCGCCCAGCGCAACCAAATATTATCGCTTTTCGCCGCCACATTGTCAAGCACCGCCATCGTATGTTCAAAATTGTCTTTATGCCCGCGCCCTTCAATGATTTCCACGCCTTTCAATTTGGTTAATTGCGGAATAATAAGCTCCAACAATCCTGTATTCTCCAACAAATAAAAACCTTTCGAAGGCGCCGGCGCAGCCATAATCTTCATCAACTCATCGCTGATACGCTCTAACGACACCACAGGCCGGTGCAAACGCTCACGGTTACGCCGTATGGCCTCTAACGACTCGGGCACAATAGTAAAGCCAAGTTGCGTGGAAAAACGAATGGCGCGAATCATCCGCAAAGGGTCATCGCTGTAAGTAATATCAGGATTCAGGGGCGTACGTATCAGTCCATGCTGCAAATCGCTTACCCCATTAAAAGGATCCACGAGCGTCCCGTAATCTTCCTTTTGCAAACTAAACGCCAGGGCATTAATCGTAAAATCACGGCGGCGCTGGTCGTCCTCAAGGGTTCCGTCCTCCACCACCGGTTTACGTGAATCGGCGCTATATGACTCGCGGCGCGCGCCCACAAATTCCACCTTCATTTCATCACAGCGCAACATGGCCGTGCCAAAAGTTTTAAACACGCTTACCGGAACTTTCAAATAAGCGGCCACTTTCTCGGCAATAGCCACGCCGCTTCCCTGCACTACAATGTCAATATCTTTCGAAGAACGCTGCAAAAAACAATCGCGCACATAGCCGCCGATAACGAATGCCTTTACGCCTTCACGCATGGCAATATCAGATACGATGCCAAATATCCGGTGTTGTAAAAAATCTGTCATAGTTACGGATTATAGCGGGCTTCTTTTAATAGTATTTGCGCGTCGCACTTCATCAACTCGGAGAAGGACACCTTGCTTCTTTTCATATATTTTTCCACAATACGATATGCCAGCCAGTTCACTGCACGCCCCGGCGCTTCCGGCGTGAACGCGGAAGTAAACGGCGCATCACCGGTAAATTTCTGTATCGTAAATTGATTATTTACATACAATAATTTGTTTTCGAGCAAGTATTCCCACATGCCGGCTTCGTTGTGCCTGCACCATGTCAACTGATCTTTAGTAAACCCAAAAATCAATGTATCGGCCGCCTGCGGAAAACATTTTCTTGTTACATAAAGTAATTTTCCTTCATACATCATTTGCTGCAAGAAATCACCTTCGCCGTTGCCTTCCGGAAGATATTCGCTACCCAACCACGATTGCAGGCAAACCACAGGAATTCGTGCAGGGCGCATGTTCCGCTGCTGGTATTTCGGGAAATCAAGCCGGTCATAGAGGGCGCACGTGTCGCCCAAAAAACGGTCGAGCCCCACGCCCACCACGCTATCGGTAAGCATCACGGCCTCATTGAAACCCGACACATAGCTATAGACACGGGGCGCCGGCATATCGGGGAAATAATACAACAAATGTTTGAAGCCCCAGGTGAGCGCCTCATTCAGCGTTTTTTCATCAGGGAATATGGCTTCTACTTTACGACAGGCCTCCTCCACTATGGGCGAACGTGCAAAATCGCCCAACAAACGGGCGTATTCCGGGCTGCCGCTGGTTCCAATACCAATCAGCCCTGCGCTGAAATACTCTACAAACGTCCCATAAGACCGGCGCAAAGCGGGAATTTGTGTCGTGTCAAATGCCGCCGCCCGCAAGTCCAAATCAAACCGCTGCACGACGATTTCCACCGGCACATTTTTCACATTCACACCGTCACCGCATGCATGCAGCAATATAAGCGCCGGAAGAAAAAATAATACGCTGTTCTTATTCATAAATATCAACTTTCCTCCTTATTCATTTCTCCATACACCGGCACCTTATCCACAAAATCATATTGCCCGGTGGCGGCATTAAACATACAGCAATAAAGTTGTATGCCATTGCTCACAATCAGCCAGGGCACACGCCATGTCAAGTTATATCCGGCAACCTGCATAAATGTTTTGGATGTAATTTTCACGTCCCCCGCCTTACACTCGGCAAGCAGCAACGGCTGCCCAGAGCGGCCATACACAATCACATCGGCGCGTAAATTACGCCTGTTAAGCGGAATAACAACCTCTACCCCTATCAACGATACCGGCACCTGCTGTTCAATCATTAAAAAATGCACAAGTTGTTGCCTCACCCATTCTTCCGGAGTTAGCGCTACATATTTTTTTCGTACCGGGTCAAAAATTTCCCTGCCCTTTTCCGTATCACGCAAACGAGGCGTAAAATCCATAACATCTCATAATTTATACAAAATTAAATATTTTTTCCCGGCATTGCAAATGATGTTGAAATTTCATTATCTTTGTAATAGAATATTAAAACATTCCGGCTAATGAAAAATATTTTACGCACTAAAAAAATCAATGTCGGCCTCGCCATCATTATGCTGTTGACCTTTGCCCAATGCGCCGTCATATCGCCATTCAGCCAGCATGCCTACATGCAAACCACTTCGTTGAAAGTAGATGCGTTAAACGTGATGGGAATGGCCGAAGAGCCTTACAGCGCCCACGAGGCAGAAGTAATAACGTTGAAAACCAATCTGCAAAAACAGTATGAGTATGAAAGGAACAGGCCGAAGAACGCCATTTCTACCGCTATGTGGGAAAAATTATTGGATGGAAAAGCGTTGCTGGGTGGCTTCCTAAACCGATGGAAAAAAGAAGGGACGCTCGGAAAGTATTACATTGAAGAAGAAAAAAAGTTAGTGGCAGAGGCCTTTGATAAGATTGCAGGATTGGAAAGCAAGAAAATTAAATCATCAGAACAATAACTATCATGGCTAAAATCGACCTTTCGGAACTTCTAAACACCCTTGTGGGAGAGCTCGCCGGCTTACTGAAAACCACTTTGGGCAATGTGGCAACAGACGCCAAAGCCGACGCACAGCGGTTTGTGGAGCAAAACAAAGACAACCTGCAACGCTGGGCGGGCATGTATGCATCGGGCAAATTAACGGCCACCGATTTGGAGGCGTTATTGCGCAGCAGCAAAAACCTTTTCGACATGGAATTACTGAAGCAAAGCGGCGTCGCACTCATCACTGTTGACAAGTTTAAGAACGATGCCATTGCTGTTATCGTGAAGTGCTTTTCGACATTATTTTATTTGTAGGTTAGAAATAGAAGTTGTATATTTGTAGTTTGTACATTTAATTATTATTATCATAAGTAATGCCAACTACTATACGTAAAGGGCTTAATATTTCTTTGAAGGGAAAGGCGGAGAAGGTCTTATCAAAAATACCCATATCATCTGATTATGCTGTAAAACCGATAGACTTTCAAGGGCTCACGCCCAAATTAACGGTAAACGAAGGGGAGCAGGTATTGGCAGGCTCGCCGCTTTTTGTAGACAAGTATCGCCCCGACATCCGGTTTGCATCACCCGTAAGTGGCACGGTGAGCCATATTTTGCGCGGTGACAAGCGGAAACTGCTATCCGTAACGGTAGCGCCTTCGGGCGAACAACAATACATACAACATCCTGTAAAGGACGTCAAAAATCTGTTGCGCGAAGAAGTGATACAACAGATGCTCGCAAGCGGCGTATGGCCGTTTCTCAAACAGCGTCCCTACGGTATTCTTGCCAATCCCGGCGACAACCCAAAGGCCATTTTTATTTCGGGATTCAGCAGTGAGCCGTTAGGCCCCGACATTGATTTTGCGCTTACCGGCGAAGGAGAAGCGTTTCAAGCGGGGATTGACGCTTTGCGCAAACTCAGTGGTACGATACACCTCAGTCTTAATAACCAGGTGTCGGCCAACAGTATCTTCCGCAAGATAAAAGGCGTGGAAACCCATACATTCGTGGGTCCCCACCCTGCCGGTAATGTCGGCATACAAATCCATCACATCTCGCCTATCAGCAAAGGGGAAATTGTGTGGACAATCGAGCCGCAACATGTGGTATCACTCGGACGCCTGTTCCTTAAAGGGATTTACGACGTATCGAAAGTGGTGGCGCTGGTGGGCCCTGAGGTGAAAAAGCCGCGCTATTTCCGCATCATCAGTGGCGCAAACATTACGCCCTTGCAAAGTTACATTAGCACTTCATCAAACTTGCGCCACATTAGCGGCGATGTGCTTACCGGCGCCAATATTGGGGCTACGGGCCATCTCGGCTTTTACAATACGATGATTTCCGTTATTCCCGAAGGAAATTATTACGAGTTTTTGGGTTGGGCCAAGCCGTTTCGCATGAAGAAGTACAGTGTGTCGCGCAGTTACTTCTCCTGGATATTTCCCGATAAGGAATATACGCTCGATACCAATGTGAACGGCGGCCAGCGGGCTTTTGTGATGACAGGAGAATATGAAAAAGTATTGCCCATGGATATTTATCCCGTCCATCTGCTGAAAGCCATTTTAGCCGGAGACATAGACCGGATGGAACAGCTCGGCATCTATGAGGTAATTGAAGAAGACCTGGCGTTGTGCGAATTTGTGTGTACTTCAAAAATCGATGTACAGCATATTTTACGGCAAGGCATAAATTTAATGATAAAAGAAATGTGAAACGCATGAAGTTCCTGAGAAATATTTTGGATAAAATAAAACCGGCTTTTGAGAAAGACGGGAGGTTGAAAATGTTTCACGCCACTTTCGAGGCTTTTGAATCATTCCTGTTCGTGCCCAACAGTACAACGAAAAAAGGCGTACACATCCGCGATGCGAACGATTTGAAACACGTCATGACGGTGGTGATTGTGGCCTTGCTGCCCGCCCTGCTGTTCGGGATGTGGAACGTGGGCTACCAGCATGCATTGGCCACCGGCGGAACTACCGCTTTCGGCGAATTGTTCTGGTTTGGTTTTCTGAAAGTATTGCCGCTGATTGTCGTGTCGTATGCGGTGGGGCTGGGCATTGAATTTATTGCCGCACAACTCCGCGGGCACGAAGTGAACGAAGGATTTCTTGTGACAGGCATGCTCATTCCACTGATTATGCCCGTTGACTGTCCGTTGTGGATGGTGGGGTTAGCCACTGCCTTTGCGGTAATTATCGGCAAAGAAGTATTCGGCGGCACGGGGATGAATATCTTCAACCCGGCTTTGCTGGCGCGGGCTTTCGTATTCTTCGCTTATCCTTCCCAAATCTCCGGCGCAAAAGTGTGGGTTGCCGGTTTAGGTAGCGGCGAGGGCGTCATCGACGGATTCTCGGGCGCTACACCGTTGGCGCATGCCACTGCCGGCGAATTCAGCAAAATTCCCTCTTTCTCCGATTTGTTTTTCGGATTTATTCCGGGCTCCATTGGCGAAACCTCTACGCTGGCCATTCTGCTGGGCGCGGGCATCCTCATATACACCGGCATCGGAAGTTGGAAAGTGATAGTGGCGTGCGTCGCTGGCGCCATAGGCACAGGACTGTTATGTAACGCCATAGCCGTAAACGCCTACATGGAACTCCCGGTGTATTATCATTTGGTGATGGGCGGATTTGCTTTCGGCGTGGTGTTCATGGCCACCGACCCTGTGAGCGGGGCGCAAACCGAAACCGGAAAATGGATCTACGGCTTTTTAATTGGCGTGCTGGCCATCGTCATCAGGGTATTCAACCCGGGCTACCCCGAAGGAATAATGCTGGCCATCCTGTTCATGAACGCCTTCGCGCCACTCATCGACTACTACATTGTAGAGGCCAATATCAAACGGCGACTGAAGCGCGCCAAATTTTCTAAGGAGGAGAAAAAGTAATGAACAGAAACAGCAATACCTACACCTTCCTGTATGCGGCAGGATTAGTGGTGGTCGTGGCGTCGGCGCTGGCCATTGCAAGTATTGGCTTGAAAGAGCCGCAAGAAAAAAATATTGCTATAGAAAAGAAGTTGAATATCCTTTCGACTGTAGGAAAAGGAATAGCCAGCAACGAAACAGACAAAAACACATACATAGAAGCGCAATATGACAAATATATCGTGGAAAGTTTTATCGTGGATGGCAATGGCGAAAGGAAAGAAGGCGACGCGTTTCACATTAACATGAAAGAAGAGTACGACAAGATAAAAGCCATCAAGCAAACCCTTGACGAAGAAAAACGAGTTGCGCTACGCAAAAGCCTCGACCTTCCGGTATTCATTTATAAAGATGACGATGCGCGTTTAAAATGTATCATTCCGGTGTATGGCGCAGGCCTTTGGGGGCCGCTTTGGGGCTACCTCGCACTAAACGACGACTTCAACACCGTGTATGGCGCTATATTTGATCATAAAGGCGAAACGCCCGGATTAGGCGCCGAAATTGCCACCCAGGCGTTTGCCGGGCAGTTTGTCGGAAAACAAATTTTCGAGGGGCACACGCTCACCGCTATTAAAATAGTAAAGGGCGGCGTTCCAAAAACCGACCTGCACGGCGTAGATGCCATTTCGGGAGGTACCATTACCAGCCGCGGTGTAGAAGAAATGCTTCAGGATTGTCTTAACGGGTACAACGCTTTTTTTGCAAAAAATAAAAAGTAAAATTATGACAGGCCAAAAAGAAAAAGAACCTTTATTCTCGACGAAGATACTGCGATTATTCACAGATCCTATTAGTAAAGGAAATCCCATTACCGTGCTGGTACTTGGCATTTGCTCATCATTAGCCGTAACCGCCAAAATGGAACCGGCCATTGTGATGGCCATTTCGGTAATTGTGGTTACCGGCTTTTCGAGTTTTATTATTTCACTGTTGCGTAACACCATTCCAAACCGCATCCGCATTATTGTGCAACTGGTAGTAATAGCCGCCCTGGTCATCCTTGTTGACCAGGTGTTGCGCGCATACGCTTACGACGTAAGCAAACAACTGTCGGTGTTCGTAGGCCTCATTATCACCAACTGTATTATCATGGGACGCATTGAAGCCTTTGCCCTGGGCAACAAGCCATGGCCATCCTTAGTGGACGGAGTGGGCAACGGCATAGGTTACGGACTAATTCTTATTGTTGTGGCGTTCTTCCGCGAACTCTTAGGCTCCGGCACTGTCTTCGGCCATCAGGTTATTCCCGAAAACTGGTATATCGCCAACGGCGGATTTTATGAAAATAACGGATTGATGATACTTCCCCCCATGGCGTTGATTTTAGTGGGCGTCATCATTTGGATACAGCGCAGCTTTAACAAACAACTTATCGAAAAGTGATGGAAAACATAATCAGCATATTTGTCCGGTCAATCTTTATTGACAACATGATATTCGCTTTTTTCCTCGGCATGTGCTCCTACATTGCCGTGTCGAAAACCGTGAAAACCGCCGTTGGGCTTGGGATTGCCGTAGTATTCATGTTGGGCGTCACCTTGCCGGTAAATTATCTGCTCAATAAATATTTGCTCACGCAAGGATGCCTTGCCTGGATTAGTCCCGATTTGGCCGAAGTAGACTTGAGTTTCCTTAGCTTCATTATCTTTATTGCCGTCATTGCTTCCATGACGCAATTAGTGGAAATGATAGTAGAAAAATTTTTACCTTCCCTGTATTCCTCCTTAGGTATTTTCCTCCCGTTGATTGCGGTGAACTGCGCCATCCTTGGCGGCTCATTATTCATGCAGGAGCGCGAATACGCCCACTTGGGTGAAGTCACTGCATTTGCCCTTGGCTCGGGGATAGGCTGGTTGCTGGCCATTGTAGGCATTGCCGCCATACGCGAAAAATTAAAATATTCAAATGTTCCGGCGCCCTTGCGGGGCGTGGGCATCACCTTTATCATCACGGGTTTGATGGGTATCGTATTTATGAGCTTTATGGGAATTAAATTATAAATTGGAATGATGAGTGTGTTTATTATCGTAGCCGGCGTGACGGTATTTCTGTTAATCACTTTCCTGTTGGTGAGCCTGCTGCTGTATGCCAAAGTCAGGCTGACACCACAGGGGGAAGTAACCATAAACATCAACAACGACAATAATCTCGACGTGGCGCCCGGCAGTTCGCTGCTGTCCACCCTTTCCGACCACCGGATATTTTTACCTTCGGCCTGCGGCGGCAGCGGCACTTGCGGCATGTGCAAATGCCGGGTACTGGAGGGCGGTGGAGAAATACTGCCCACAGAAACCGGATTTTTCACTCGCAAACAACAACAAACAAACTGGCGGCTGGGCTGTCAGGTAAAGGTGAAAGAAGACCTGAAAATAGAAGTGCCGAAGGAAATTTTAGACATAAAAAAATGGGAATGTGAAGTGGTAAGCAACCGCAGCATTGCTACCTTCATTAAGGAATTTATTGTGAAACTGCCCAAAGACGAAAAGCTCCATTTCAAATCGGGCGGTTACATTCAGATTGACGTGCCGAAATGCGAAGTGGATTTCCGCACCATTCAGGTAGAAAAAGAATACCAGCCCGACTGGGATGCGATGAAGCTGTGGAATTTAAAAATGAGAAACCACGAGCCCACGTTCCGCGCTTATTCTATGGCCAACCATCCGGCTGAGGATAACATCATCATGCTGAACATACGCATCGCCACGCCGCCGTGGGACAGGGCAAGAGGCGCCTTCGCCGCAGTCAATCCCGGCGTATGTTCGTCCTACCTCTTCCACTGCAAGCCGGGCGACAAGGTTACGATTGCAGGGCCTTACGGCGAATTTTTCCTGCGCGACACCAACAACGAAATGATGTTCGTGGGTGGCGGTGCGGGCATGGCGCCTATGCGTTCACACATTTTCCACCTGTTCCACACCTTAAAAACAACACGCAAGGTGACTTTTTGGTACGGGGCGCGCTCACGCCGTGAAATTTTTTATGAAAAAGATTTCCGCGAAATTGAAAAACAATTTCCGAATTTCAAGTTCCACATCGCCCTCTCGGAGCCGAAACCCGAAGACCACTGGACGGGATACACCGGCTTCATCCACCAGGTTATCCTCGACCACTACCTCAACACCCACGAAGCGCCCGAAGACATTGAGTTCTACATGTGCGGCCCGCCCAT
>JAITKG010000153.1 GCA_031278495.1 Prevotellaceae bacterium
CGACAAATAAAATAATTTTTTGCCCGACAGCCTTTTTTTTGTACATTTGCAGCCATAGACAGCAGGCGGTAATTACATGTTTACCTTTATTGATACTACTTTTGACCATTCTCAAACAAACGGTTTATACTTGTCGGGACAAGTGGATGCGGAAGGTTTTGCTTTTGCCGTAACGGACGGCGTCGGCGCGGTAAAAGTGTTGAAACGCCTTGCCTATCAGCATGCCATTCTTTCGTATGACGACGAAGCAAAAGAATTGGCGGCGTTTTTTGAACAGGAGCCGTTGTTGCGCCAAACCTATAAATCCGGCACGTGGGCGTTTTTTTCCAATAAAGCCACGCTGATTCCTGCCGCTTTTGCGGACACGGCGCAATTACGTACATGCCTTGCTTATGCCGCGCCATTAGACGAACTCGACGAAATACATTATCGCGCATTGCCGGATTTGCAGGCGATGCTGGTCTTTGCCGTACCAAGCCCGCAGGCAAATATCATTCTGAAGTACCAGCCCGGAACGCGCTTTCTGCATCCGCACGCGCAATTGTTATCGCAGTTTAATGCGCTGGATGGACACGACCGGTTGGTCTTGCATCTCGCGCCGTCGCTCGCCAATGTGGAATTATACTGCGACGACGCCTTGCTGTTAAGCAATACTTATCCATTTACCGCCTTTACCGACGTGGTGTACTACCTTGCATTTATCCTGCAACAATATAAGCTGCGCACCCATAATGTTACGCTGTATTACATGGGCGCAGTAAAGGAGGAACAACAAAATTTATTGCACCGCTATTTCAGGAATGTAAAAAGCGTGTATACTGCTGCTGCCGGCTTGCAAGTAGGCGAAGAAGCAGCCGTCGCGTACCATTCACTTTTAACTTTACCGCAATGCGAATAATCAGCGGTATGCTTCGTGGAAAAACCATTGTGCCGCCGGCGCGTTTCAAGGCGCGTCCTACCACCGATTTTGCCAAAGAAAGCCTTTTTAATATTCTGGAAAACCGTTATGATTTTTCCGCTATCCGCGTACTGGATTTATTCGCCGGCACAGGCAGCATCAGCTACGAATTCGCTTCGCGCGGATGCCCGCACATTGACGCGGTGGAGATGAACGCGCTGCATGCAACGTTTATAAAAAAAACCGCCGCCGGCTTAAAACTCCCGCAAATACACGCAATCAAACTAAATGCGTTTGATTTTTTGGAAATATGCACGGTCGGTTATGACGTAGCCTTTGCCGACCCGCCTTACAATTTGGATGGCGTCGCTGCTTTACCCGAAAGAATTATTGGGAAAAAAATCATCAAGGAACATGGTTGCCTTATCCTGGAACACGCCGCCGGATATGATTTTTCCACGCATCCGGCATTTACGGAACGCCGGAATTATGGCGCTGTGAATTTTAGTTTCTTCACGCCCGCCGGCAAAAAATGAATAACAAAGTAAGTTTTTTATACAATAAATTATGAAACACGGTTGGTTTTCTGTTATCCTTTTATTTTCCGCGCCACTGGCTATTATGGCGCAAACTGCGACGCACGCCATCACGCGTGCGGAATATATCGCCCTGTACAAAGATTTAGCGATACAGCAAATGAAAGAATCAGGTATTCCCGCCAGCATTATTTTGGCGCAAGGCTGCTTGGAGTCCGGCAACGGCAACAGCCGCCTGTCGGTGGAAGCGAACAATCACTTTGGCATCAAATGCCACCAGTCGTGGGCAGGCGAACGCATTTACCATGACGACGACGAACAGCAAGAATGTTTCAGGAAATATCCTTCGCCCGAAGGTTCGTTCCGCGACCATTCGGATTTTCTGCGTTACCGCGACCGCTACAAATTCCTGTTCGACCTCAAACCGACCGATTACAAGGCATGGGCGCATGGTCTGAAAAAAGCGGGCTACGCCACCAATCCCCAATATGCCGAACGGTTAATAAAAATCATTGAAGAAAATCAATTGTATGTTTATGATACCGGCGTGACGATAGAAGTTCCTGCGCCGTCGGTCATCGAAGCGCCGAAACTGGCGGAAATGCCGCACAGGAAACGGGCTGTTATCAACATCAGCCGCGATGTGTACGAACGCAACGGCGTGCGGTATATCCTGGCGCGCACCAACGACACGTATGAAAAAATCGCTATTGAATACGACGTCAAACTCCGCCGCATCTTATCGTTCAACGACGCTGCCGCCAATACAATATTGCAAAAAGGACAGGTGGTTTACATCGAAGCCAAGAAACGCAAAGCAGCGAAACTGCAACCGGTGCATATCGCCGATAAAGGCGAAACATTATGGCAAATTTCGCAACATTATGCCGTAAAATTATCTTCGCTGCAAAAATTTAATTACCTGCAAAACGGTCAAGAACCGGTGGAAGGACAAGCTATTTACATGCGCAATAAAATGAAGAAGTAGATGTGATGATGTGGAGATGTGATGATGTGGCTGGCGCGCCAGCTAATTCCTAATTCCTAATTCTTAATTCCTAATTCTATTCAATGTGGATGGCAAAAATAAATATTTGCGAATTGAGGCGGTCAATGGCATTGTGGTAAGCTTCCTGCCCAACAACTATGCTTGAACCTAAGTTATTGATAAGAGTTCCCGAATATTTAATTTCCAGCGAAAGTTTGAAAAAATAAAAATAAATATCCAGCCCGGCGCCAAACTCATAGAACGGTTCGAAAACAATGGATGAAATATAATTGCCTTTTTCTTCCGCCGTTTTCCAATTCATATTGAAACGCGTATTCACGCCGCCGACCAAATAAGGTCGATAGTTGCTCATACGTTTAGCCGAAAACTTTACCAGTATCGGGAGTTCCACGTAATTAGATTCCAGCATCATGCTATGGTGTAATGCGCCGTCGTTGTTATTGTAAAAATTCAGTTGCCGCGAGCCGAAACAAATTCCCGGTAACGCCCGCAGGTTGAAATAATGCGATAAACGGTAATCCACAATCCCGTTAATATTGAAGCCGGGTTGCGGATTGACGACGTCCGCCCATAGCACGCCTTTCTGTTGGGCGTCCAAATTTACTTCCTGCATGGAATTGATAACCGTAAAATCGAATATATTTACGCCTAATGAAAAACCGAATCGCCAACGCCGGACATAATCATACCTCAACAAATATAGCTCCGTTCCTTGCGCCGACGCCGCCAGCGGAAGCAAGCCAGCAGTAATAAAAAACAGTATGAATAAAAAACGCCTCATTTGAAATACCTGCAAAGATAATGATAAAAATCTTTTTACAGCGGTTATTAAAAAAAAACGTAACTTTGCCTCATAAACTTCAAAGTAAAGTAATCTTATGAAAAAAATTCAAGGAATTGTTCTATTGATAGCTGCCGGCATTTGTACCATGCAGGCGCAAACGGCTGTTACCGCCGCCCCGCAGGGGGAAACAGCTTCCGTGAAGTGGTATTCGATAGAAGAAGCGATAGCTTTACAGGCAAAAACGCCGAAAAAAATATTTGTGGACGTATATGCAAAATGGTGCGGACCGTGCAAGATGATGGACAGGTATACCTTTTCCCATCCGGCGGTAGCTGGCTACCTGAATAAAAATTTCTATCCTGTAAAATTCGACGCCGAACAATTGGAGCCGGTTACCATCAACGGGAAAACCTACATCTTACGGACAGAATATGCCGACCAGCGTTCGCCCGGCATACATGAATATGCCATCGCTTTATTGCTTTCGGATGAGAACCGGCAGATAGGTTATCCGAGCACCGTTTATTTAAACGAGAAAGGCGAAAAAATACAAACTCTTTCCGGCTACCAGCAACCACAAATCATTTCGCCTATTTTGGTATTTTTCGCCGAAAATTACTACGCCAAAATGCCTTGGGAAGACTACGAAAAAAACGTATGGCCAACGCATCCGGCAAACAGCGGGCTGTTGCAGTAGGCTGGGAACACGGGTGCAAAGCGCGCAACAGATTCCTCGACTTCGCTCCGCTCCGCTCGGAATGACGCAACAAATGAACAATGAAAAACAAACAATAACAAATCGCGTAACGCTTTACGCATAACTGAAAAAACAAACAATTATGAAAAAGAATTTTTACTTTATGGCGTTGGCAAGCCTGATGATGCTGGCGGGAATGAATGCCTGCAAACAAAAATTGGAAACACCCCCTTTTGCCGCTTCCACCCAAACTTGGACAATCGCCGGTCGCACATGGAGCGACGTAATACAATTGCCAGAGTGCAATGATGAAAATGGACCACCCGTAATGGGCGTGCCCTCATGCGAATGCTGGTATTATAAAGGAACCAAACAAATCACTTACCACTATGAATATGTGTTCGAAACTGGACGAACTATGTGTCCTAAGCCGTGGCGTTTACCTATATCTGACGAAGTAAAAACTGCTATAGATTGGTACTTAGGAAATCAACGTATTAGCA